>CAZQSP010000301.1:0-1006 GCA_964596085.1 uncultured Oscillospiraceae bacterium | reverse complement strand
ATATATATATTTCAAAAGAAGCAAATATGTGATAAAATAGTTGTAATTTTCATAAGTAACGCACATAAGGTGCAGCTTGAAAAAATGTGAATACGTAAATATTTGAGAGGTAAGGGATTATGAGAGAAAAACTACGAAACGTCAACCCGTTTATTATGCTTCTGCTTTTTGTAATGCTGGTGGAATCCATTACGAACAGCAGAACATCAATATGGGAATGGGCATATATGAAGATGATGATTTTGCCGGGAATAATCATAGGCTTGGCTTTTCATGAGGCGGCGCACGCCTTTGCATCCTACAAGCTGGGTGACCCGACACCGAAATTTCAGGGCAGACTGACACTGAATCCTATGCATCACATAGATCCCGTGGGCTTTATTGCGCTGCTCTTTATCGGCTTCGGTTGGGGAGTTCCTGTTCAGATAAACCCGGACTATTACAAAAATCGCAGGAACGGAGAGCTCATCGTGTCATTGGCGGGAGTAGCGACCAACCTGCTGATAGCGCTTGTTGTCTCGTTTATAATGAAGGGCTTGGCTGCGGCAGTACCGGGTATGCTGTACAGCGGGATCGGCTCGATCATATATGAAATGCTGCTTTATATCGTATATATAAATTTGATTTTGATGATATTCAACCTGATACCGATACCGCCGCTTGACGGTTTCTCTGTAATTACACAGATATTCAAGCTCGACAGATACGGCTGGTATTATACCCTGGAGCATTACGGCTACTACATTTTGCTCATGGCAATCATACTCAACATTCCTGAAATAATAATCGGGCCGGGCGTGAGCTTCTTTATGAGAATCCTGCTGTAACAGCAGCCTCAGGATGATGACGATGGTTACTACCGTCAAAGGAGAAAAAATGGCAGCAATAACAGAGCTTGACATTGGAGCGAAAAAGTCTCTTATTACAGACAAATTGCTGATAGTAGAGGACGACAAAACTCTGAACGATGGTATTGCGATGACTCTCGGTGATTATGAGATAGTGC
>CAZQSP010000300.1:0-1006 GCA_964596085.1 uncultured Oscillospiraceae bacterium | reverse complement strand
CCCTCATGGTAGCCCCATGCAGTATCGAAGTAGTTTATGCCGTTCTTGTACGCATAGTCAATCATGTCAAGTGCAGCAGCTTCATCCACATCACGATCCACGCCGTTTATAACGGGCAGGCGCATAGTGCCCAAGCCGAGCTGTGAAATCCTTTTCCCCTTAAAATCCGTGTATATCATAGTGTTTCTATCTCCCTGTTTCTATCTCCATTCCCATTCCGAAACCTCCGGAATGTCCTGTCCGTATTCAGCAATATAGTTTTTATGCTTTACCAGCAGGTCGTTCATCTGCTGGTTCAAGTGGCTTGCCTTGTTTCCGAGCTGCGGCAGCTGCTTCAGTGCTTCCTTTACGAGGCTGAAACGGTCGATGTGGTTCTGTACACGCATATCAAATGCCGTTGTAATCGTACCCTCTTCAATATATCCGTGCACAAAGAAATTCTGCTCGTTGTGTCTGCCGTGCGTCAGCTCGTGAATCAGCTTAGGATATCCGTGGAAAGCAAATACCACAGGCTTATCCTTGGTAAAGAGCGAATCAAATTCGGCATCCGTCAGTCCGTGCGGATGGTTTTCGTGTGATTCCATCTTCATCAGATCCACTACATTGATAAAGCGAATTTTAAGCTCAGGCAGATTTTCACGCAAAATAGTCGTTGCCGCAAGTGCCTCTAAGGTCGGGGTATCGCCGCAGCAGGCCATAACCAAATCAGGCTCCTCGCCTTTGTCGCTGCTTGCCCAATCCCATATGCCTATTCCCTGTGTGCAATGTATCACAGCCTGCTCCATCGTCAGCCATTGGCGGCTCGGGTGCTTGGAGGCAACGATGACGTTGACATAGTTCTTACTCTTGATACAGTGGTCAAAGCAGGAAAGCAGACAGTTCGCATCAGGCGGCAGGTACATTCTGACTACGTCGGCTTTTTTGTTTGCCACGTGGTCGAGCATTCCCGGATCCTGATGTGTAAAGCCGTTGTGGTCCTGCTGCCATACATTCGAGCTCAAAATCA
>CAZQSP010000299.1:0-1009 GCA_964596085.1 uncultured Oscillospiraceae bacterium | reverse complement strand
TAACCCTGAGCATCGCCGCGCCTGTGACGGAGCTGAAGATCACGAAGCAGCCGGAAGATGTGGCTGTAGCCGAGGGCGAGACCGCCGTTGTATCGTTCGAGGCCGAGGGCGATGGCCTGACCTACGAGTGGTATTATAAAAACGCCACTGGCACGAAATTCTATAAGACCACCGCTTTTACCGGCAACACCTACAGCGTAGCGATGACTGCTTCCCGCAGCGGCCGCCAGATTTACTGCGTGGTCACCGATGCTTATGGTGAATCGCTGACGACGGAAACCGTAACCCTGAGCATCGCCGCGCCTGTGACGGAGCTGAAGATCACGAAGCAGCCGGAGGATGTGGCTGTAGCCGAGGGCGAGACCGCCGTCGTATCGTTCGAGGCGGAGGGCGAGGGCCTGACCTATACTTGGTATTATAAGAGTGCTACCGGCACGAAGTTCTATAAGACCACCGCTTTCACCGGCAACACCTACAGCGTAGCGATGAACGCCTCCCGCAACGGTCGCCAGATCTACTGCGTGGTGACGGATGCCAACGGCAACAGCGTTAATACCAACACCGTAACTCTGAGCATCGCAGCGCCTGCTGTTGAGCTGAAGATCACGAAGCAGCCGGAGGATGTGGCTGTAGCGGCCGGCGAAATGGCCATCGTGACGTTCGAAGCCGAGGGCGAAGGCCTGACCTATACTTGGTATTATAAGAACGCCACTGGCACGAAGTTCTACAAGACCACCGCTTTCACCGGCAACACCTATGAGGTGGAAATGAACGCCTCCCGCAGCGGCCGCCAGATCTACTGCGTGGTCACCGATGCTTATGGTGAATCGCTGACGACGGAAACTGTAACTCTGAGCATCGCAGCGCCCGCCATTACCATCACGAAGCAGCCGGAGGATGTAGCGGTTGCGACTGGCGAAATGGCCATCGTGACGTTCGAAGCCGAGGGCGAAGGCCTGACCTACGAATGGTATTATAAGAGTGCCACCGCTACGAAGTTCTATAAGAC
>CAZQSP010000298.1:0-1011 GCA_964596085.1 uncultured Oscillospiraceae bacterium | reverse complement strand
GACTTCCGGCGCGGGGTGTGCTATCTTTAGGCATGCTGGAAGCCTTATTCCAGCGCGCCTAGCGGCTTTGGGCTAGCGTGTTTTTGAGATTAGGGCGCTAGCCCATTTGGTTTGTTCAGCGTTTCCAGCTTTTCAACACAAGCACGATTGCAACCAGACTCAAAACAATCTGGATACAGTCCAGCACAATTCCGAGCATGCTTCCAACTCCCTTCTTTTTTAGGCTTGACAAGACAATGCGACTATGGTATTATCCTATCAGAGAGGGCTTTGCGCCCTCCCTGCCTTAGTCCAGCAATTTATCAAGTAACTTGATGAGCGCTATGACTAAGTTCATGATTGCTGTGAGCAGGATAATGTAATTCGTGGTTACATTCTGCTTGCAGCTTTTCTTTTCCCTGCGTCGCATTGCCTTGCCTCCCTTCTGTGGTCGGACTTGTCTTGACCACGGGTATAGTATAGCATATGTGTGTATATATGACGATTCGCAGAGGTGACAATGTTTATAGCATTATTTTGCGTATATTACATATGTACACACATATATAAACATGTTATAATGTGGTGGAGTAATGGAGGTAATGTAATGAGTGGCAAAACGTCGGCAAAATCAATCAATAAGTACAAGGCTAAAGCATATGATAGGATAGGGTTAGAGGTTCCAAAAGGCGATAGAGAGCGGATACGCGACCACGCCGACCGGCTAGGCGTATCGGTCAATGCGTTTATCCGGCGCGCTATAGATGAGGCTATGGAGCGCGACTATGCGACCATGCCGCCGCCGGCAAGGCCGGACGAGGCGGACGACAATCTGCGGGGCGGGCTGGTCGCGACTGCTTCAGAGCGATGAGAAAGCCCGCAGAAGATTCTTCTGCGGGCCTCTGTATTTCGCCTTTCGGCTCGTTTATTCGATTCCCAGAACCTTATAGTCCTGCTCTTCGACGGCCTTGCGCAACACGTCGTCAGCCACGGGCGCGGACAGGGTTAAAACGGCGGTGCCAGCCGCATGAC
>CAZQSP010000297.1:0-1014 GCA_964596085.1 uncultured Oscillospiraceae bacterium | reverse complement strand
GATCTGGACCACCTGGCCGTTTTTCCTGATTTCGCCCTCCTCCGCCTGGTAAAGGCCGAAGAGCACGCTCATCAGGGTGGATTTGCCGGCACCATTTTCGCCCAGCAGGGCGTGGATCTCGCCGCGCCGGAGCTGCAGCGTCACATTGTCGTTGGCAATGATTCCGGGGAACTTCTTTGTGATGTTCACCATCTCAATTGCAAAAGGTTCGTTAGGCAATCCGATTACCTCCTTTTCATGTGTGTACCGCTTTATTATACACAAGTGTTATGCAGATTTCAAATACTATTTGCTTTTTTCCTTCCGGTTTCCGGCATTTTTGACAAAGGGTGCAAAAAGGACGGGCAAACGCCCGTCCTTTTCATGGGTGGAAGTATGTTTCTTACTTCAGGTTGCCCAGCCATGCCACATTGACATTGGTGGGAGCAGGCTCCACGGAGGTGTCGTTGGACACGGTGATGGTGCCCTCGAACATGGCCTTGACCATGGCAGCGTAGTCAGCCTCGGTGAAGGCATCGCCGAAGTGGGTGGTGGGGGCCAGCTGCACGTAGTTGGCAGTGGGCTCCTCGGACACCAGGCCCAGGGAGACGATCTTGCCGGCGTAGTCAGCCCACTTGCCGCCCACGACCACATCGGTCAGGGTGTCGATGGTGGTGGGAGCCAGGCCCTTCATGGCGGAGGTGATGGTGATGCCCTCGCCGTACATGCCGTCGATGACAGCGGACTGGTCGGTGTCAACACCGATGACCTTGCCGCCGACCTTCTTGGCAGCTTCCGCAGCAGAGGTGTAGATGCCGCCGCCGCAGGCGAAGACGATCTCGGTGCCGGAAGTGTACCAGGTATCCATAATGGCAGTAATGTCGGCATCGCCGAAGAACTGGTTGCCGTAGGCGTAGTTCATGTCAACGGTGATGTCCAGCTCCTTGGCGGCAGCGTCCACACCCTGAACGTAGCCGTAGCCAAAGCGCATAACGGCGGGAACAGCCATGCCGCCCAGGAAGCCCAGCTTGGTGT
>CAZQSP010000296.1:0-1018 GCA_964596085.1 uncultured Oscillospiraceae bacterium | reverse complement strand
CCTTATTCACAAGTGTAATCGCCAGTGATGTTCCGAAGCTGCCGGCTCCGATCACCCCGATTTTCTTTAATGCCTGTGTCATCCTTATATCCTGCCTTCTGCTTTCTCTTTTCGTGATTTGCGACTGCTATTTGCCGTCAGCCTTCTCCGTTTCGGACTCTGATTTTTTTGTCTTGAAAATCCCCATAGGCGGTTCCTCACCTCTGAAAAGCCTTGCAATATTGCTTTTGTGTTTCCACAAAACTATCACAGCCATCACGCAGCCTATCGGGAAAAAGCCTACCTCCATGATATGGCATATAAGCGGAAAGGTCACTGCACCGAGCAGTGAGCCTACGGACATTCTCTTGCTTATCAAAAGACCGCAGGCAACTATCGCCAGTGCCGACAGTCCGAGCAAGGGATTTACCGCAAGGATTGCTCCGAATGCGGTTGCAACCCCCTTGCCACCCTTAAAATGGTAGAAACACGGCCAAATATGTCCGCAGAAAACTGCCAGGGCACATATAGCTCCTGTTCCATAGCCGCAGAGCATTCCCAGCCTTACAGCCAAAATTCCCTTGAATATGTCTATGACGAGCGTGATAAGTGCAGCCTTTTTTCCGAGTACACGCAGCGCGTTGGTTGTGCCCGCATTTCCGCTGCCCTCTTTCTTGATATCTATGCCGCTCATCCTGCCCAAAATTATTGACGGAGAAATATTTCCTATCAAATATGCTGCACATATCGCAGCTATATCGTAAATATATGCCTGCATATTATTCCACCCTCTCGCCCTTTTCTCTGAATACAAATTTTATCGAGGTTCCCTCGAAGCCAAAGCCCTCTCTGATTCTGTTTTCCAAATATCTGGCATATGAGAAATGCATAAGCTCCCTCTTGTTTATCTGGAAGCTGAACAGCGGCGGCTTGACTCCAACCTGTGTCGCATAGTAAATCTTGAGTCTGTGTCCCTTGTCCGACGGCGGCTGCTTCATCATTACCGCATCTTGAATCAGGCTGTTAAGCTGACCTGTCG
>CAZQSP010000295.1:0-1042 GCA_964596085.1 uncultured Oscillospiraceae bacterium | reverse complement strand
ACCGTAAGTAACTTCTTTTTCATGGTTTTTACCTCCGTTTCTCTTTAGTTCCATAAGTAAAATATATTACTGCTTTGCTTGACATAGTTTTTTAATGTGATAATATCTATTTAACAAAGGATTGCCGCTTTTATTAAATTATTAGCTGAAATGATATATGCTATCTTGCATTTTATCTCAGGCTGTGATATTATCATGTCAAGAGGAAACCGTTGAAAACGGTCAACCACAGTTAAGCTAATAAATAGCCGCCCTTGGTTCAAAAGTTATGGGCGGTTATTTATTTCTCACATTTAAGATATTTACAATGAGTAATGCAATGGTAAGCATTATCATCATTTCTTCATATGTAGAAATGTTTTTCCACCCCCCTTACTCTGCAATTCGGATTTTTCACCGTAGCTGCTGATGTAACGGATAGTGGCTAACCGCTTTCACTCTGCCCTCTTGACATATTTATCTTACACCGCCGGTTTGCGGCAAAGATAGCCTTTAAAAACCTTGTTCATTTATTTACATTCTACCCTCCCCCTATTTTTGTGTCAAGCTCTCAATCTTATTTTTCACATTCATTGGTTTATATCAAAAACAGACCGCCGCGCAATTAACACCCTCGTCAATCGCATGACAGTCTGCAATTATTTAATCTTCAATTTTCACACCGATAGCCGTCACGATTTTTGCCGCTGTCGGTTCATATTCTATTTCGTTCTGCTTTATTCTGTCTTTGTCGTTTTTCTCTGCACGAGCTTGATAACTTCAACGATAGGAATTACAAGGAATGCAAGACCTATTGCAATCGCATATTCCATAAAGCTGATATGTTCAAACTCAAATGCAGCAGCAAGGAACGGTACATAGATAACAAGTGTTGTTGCTGCAAGGCTTGCAATCGACGACCAAATCAAAGCTTTGTTCATATATTTCAAGCTAATCAGGCTTCCGCGCTGTGAACGCATATTGAAGCTGTGGAAAATCTCTGCCATGGATAAAGTCAGGAACGCCATCGTAGTTCCGTCCGGGCTGGTTGTGATTTCCCATA
>CAZQSP010000294.1:0-1043 GCA_964596085.1 uncultured Oscillospiraceae bacterium | reverse complement strand
GTACCGCCGACACTTGTTTCGTTTGCCTGCACGACAGCAAAGCTCGACGATATAATTTCTCCGGAATTTAAGGAGGCAGGCAATTTTGTTTATCTGCTCGAGGCTGAAAAGAACGAAAACGCTTTGCCGGATTGTGCCTCGGTCAAAGCCAATATCGCCCTTATAAACAGACTCGTCAAGGAGGGCATATTGAAATCAGCATGGGCACTCGGCATCGGCGGTGCGGCAGAGGGCCTTATCAAGATGATAATAGGAAACCGCATAGGTGTAGACCTTGATTATGAGCTTGATACAGATGAGCTTTTCGGATACAACTACGGCTCGTTTATTTTGGAAACAAGCGAGGAAATCGCAGCTGCAAGGCTGCTGGGCAGAACCTGCTCGGATTTTGTGATTTCCAAGCAGGAAACGCTCGTGGATATGCTTGATATTTTGGATATGTATGAGGCAAAGCTTGAGCCTGTATATCCTTGCAGCCTTGTCAAGAACGACAGAATGATAAATACGGTTTCGTACAGAAAAGCCTCATCCTTTGCAGCAGCTGTCAAGAATGCAAGACCTAAGGCATTGATACCGGTATTTCCGGGTACAAACTGCGAATACGATACCGCAAAGGCATTCGAGCGTGCGGGAGCCGAGCCGGAGATTTTTGTGCTCAACAATCTGACACCGGCTGCCGTTGCGAGCTCGGTCGAAGGCTTCGCAGCAAGAATCAAGGAGTCACAGATGATATTTATACCGGGCGGCTTCTCCGGCGGTGACGAGCCTGACGGCTCGGGTAAGCTGATTACGGCATTCTTCAGAAATCCTGAAATCAAGGAGGCGGTAACTGAGCTCTTGGAACAGCGTGACGGCTTGATGGCAGGTATCTGCAACGGTTTCCAGGCATTGATAAAGCTCGGACTTGTTCCTTACGGCAAGATTATCGACACGGACGAAAATTGTCCGACACTGACCTATAACCGCATAGGCAGACACCAATCAAAGCTCGTCCGTACCAGAATCGCATCCAACCGTTCGCCTTGGCTGATGAACACCGAGGT
>CAZQSP010000293.1:0-1045 GCA_964596085.1 uncultured Oscillospiraceae bacterium | reverse complement strand
GTTGTAAGTACTCCATTGATCTCCGTGGTGGGAATGATATTCGCAGCTTCATAGTCACCAGCATTGAACTCCTCGGCAATTGCATCAGCTACGCTGGTCACGGAGCCAAGCACAGAGCCTTCGGAACGCTCAATGCCTTCGCCGATACCATAACCGATGTTAAGGCCAACAGCGTCCCTGAATACACGGGACGGGGAATGGATGCCCAATGCGCTTTTGGCGGAGTTGAGCAACCGCCGTGCCAGATTGCTGACCGTATTACTCAGCCAGCTCCAGCCGGCATTAAGGCCGCTCTGGATACCAGAACAAATGCCGGTGCCAACACTGTACCATCCCTGCCCCTTGATTGCGTTCATGGCGCTGGTCATCTTGCTTACCATGGCGCTACGGGCACTCTCAAAGCCGGATGTGATTGCAGATTTCGCAGAATTGACCTTGCTGGAAATTGTGGAGTAGATACTGGAGAACTTGGAGCTGACAGCGCTGCTCATGTTGCTGGTAGCACTATTGACCGCCGTCTTCATGGCATTCCATGTGGATGCATTGTTGCTCTTGGTGTTCGCCAGACTGGTCTTTACATAGCTCTGGATCTTATTCCAGGAAGAATTGACATTGGATGCAATGTCTGCTCCAATGCTGAGTGTATTGGACTTGATTTCACCCCAGGATTTTTCTGCGTTTTTCTTGGCATCCGCCATCTTGTCAGTCACATAGTTTTTGGTTTTTGCGAAAGCGGAAGATGTGGTAGATGCCACACTGGAGCCGACCTGGGAGGTCGTGGATTTCACGCTGCTCCATGCAGAAGAAACGGCAGATTTGACATTCGTCCACACCGCGGAAGTACCGGACTTTACACTGGACCATGCGGAAGAAACGCCGCTGCGCACAGCTTCATAGCCGGTCGAAGCACCAGATTTAATGCTCGACCAAGCACCTGTGACGGTGCCCTTGATGTTGTTCCACGCCGTGGATGCATCTGTTTTGATGGACTCCCAACCAGAGCTCAGCCACTCGGTCAAATTGGAAACAGCCGTGCTGAAGAACT
>CAZQSP010000292.1:0-1052 GCA_964596085.1 uncultured Oscillospiraceae bacterium | reverse complement strand
GATCTGGTGTATTTCATCCTGCCAAACTACTGTGGCTTTCCCTGCGCCAGCTATTCTGCCTTCAATGAGCGAAGCGTGGGATTCTTCCACGGGGATGAGGCAATTCTGGAAAGCTACCTGGCCGTGCCGAAGCGGTTTATTTTTATTATTGTAAGCAATGCGGAAAGCCATACTTTCGTGGATGCCATGCAGCAGCAGGTTTCCGATGAGCCGGAAATTCTATATCTAAAGTCCAGCAATTACGGGAAAAAGAGTATCCGCAGGGATATTTTAACCTCCGAACAGGCCAGGACTGACCTGGATCACTTCTTACAAAGAGATATTTTGTAGCACACCCATTATACCATGCAGACCATCCCAACGCAACAAAAAAGAGGAGAAATTTAAAAATGCCGGAATATACCAATTACACGATCATCCCTTACAAGGGAAAATACCGGGATGACATGATCTTCATGGTGCTGGAAGCCAAGGATGCCCTTGGCCGGATCCCCAGACTGAACGAGGATTTGCTGGATGTGCAGAAGAACTACCTGGACACCGGCGACATGTTCTGGCTGGCCATCGACGACCTTGACCGGGTGATCGGCTGCATCGGCTATTGTACCATTCCTGGGACTAACGAGGTGAAGCTTCACCGGCTTTATGTGAAAGCCAAACGGAAACGCCAGGGAATTGGCACATGCCTGCTTCAAACTGCTGAACAGTATCTGCGTGACCAAGGCAAAACCGCAGCGCACGTGCACCTCGGTGGCCCAGAATACTTTGAATCACACAGCTTTTATCCCAAGCATGGGTACAAAGCCTACGGAGACAGCATGATGAAGAAGGAGCTCTGAAAAGGGGAACGGAAGTACCAGCCGAAGGGGCCGACTTTGGCCCTTTTCTTTGGAGCCGATGAACGCAACAAAATAAAAATTTTGTTGCGTTCATTCCATGCAAGCACCGGGCAGGGTCTGGCAAGGGTTAATTTTCTCGATGCTTCGCAAAATAGCAGCCCTAGATCCGTGTTGGCGGGTCTGGGGCTGCTCTGGGATTCTATCGGCAATGAA
>CAZQSP010000291.1:0-1053 GCA_964596085.1 uncultured Oscillospiraceae bacterium | reverse complement strand
AGGGTAAGCACATCATCTAATAGGAGGAGGAAGACAAAATGGCAATTAAAATTATAAATGATAAATGTAAAGGCTGTTCACTCTGCGCTAAAGCTTGCCCGTTTGATGCTATCAAAATTGTAGACAGACTTGCAGTAGTAGATGAAGGCAAATGTACAAACTGTAATGCTTGTATCGCAAAATGTAAGTTTGATGCTATCGAGGCTGCTCCTGAGGCTGAAAAGGTTGACCTTTCGGCATACAAGCACATTTGGGTATTTGCTGAACAGAGACAGGGCAAGATCCAGAACGTAGCACTTGAGCTTCTCGGCGAAGGCAAGAAGCTTGCAAAGGACATCAGCGAGGATACTCAGATCTGCGCAGTTCTTATCGGTAACAACATCGACCACCTTGCACAGGAATGCTTTGAATACGGTGCTGAAAAGGTTTATATGGTTCAGGATAAGTTGCTCGAAAACTACACGACTGACGGATACACTAAGGTTATGAAGCAGTTGATCGACGAGTATAAGCCGGAAATCGTTCTTTACGGTGCTACTCACATCGGTCGTGACTTCGCTCCTCGTATTGCAGCAAGATGCAACACAGGTTTGACTGCTGACTGTACACACCTCGATGTTAAGGTTTCCAAGTATATCGAATTTGCTAAGGCAAACACTACCTTGGATACTTCCACATTGGACCCTAACGATCCATCAACAGGCATCAAGCAGACTCGTCCTGCATTTGGCGGTAACCTTATGGCTACAATCATCTGCCCTAAGACAAGACCTCAGATGTCCACAGTAAGACCTGGCGTAATGCAGAAGCAG
Organism: uncultured Oscillospiraceae bacterium; assembly: GCA_964596085.1. GTDB lineage: Bacteria > Bacillota > Clostridia > Peptostreptococcales > Anaerovoracaceae > CAG-238. Next base: position 241 of record CAZQSP010000291.1, on the reverse strand, counting down.
GAAAGACAGGTTGGAGCTACGGGTGAAGTTGTAAACGTAAAACCTGATATCAAGGCTTCCGACATCAGAATTGAAATTGCTGACATCGTTAAGTCTGCTAAGGAAATGGTATCCTTGACAGATGCTAAGATCATCTGCTCCGGCGGTCGTGGTCTTGGTGATGCTTCCGGCTTCGAGCTCATCAAGGAGTTTGCTGACAAGGTTGGCGGCGTTGTTGGTTCCTCCAGAGCAGCAGTTGATG
>CAZQSP010000290.1:0-1053 GCA_964596085.1 uncultured Oscillospiraceae bacterium | reverse complement strand
CCTGTGTCTTTCCGCTCACCGCTGCCTTTTCGGTCACCGCCAGGCTGTCAACCAGCACATCTCCGTCGTGTACCGGAATATCGCTTTCAAGCCCCGAGGTCAGTGCCAAACCAGCCGCAAATGCCACGATGAGGCATAAGGCACCCAGTCGCTTACTCTTGAACAAAATATCCTTATAGCTAAACTTCTTTTTCAAAGTCATTCCTCCTGTTCTTTTTCAAAAACTATTACGCTCGAAACCGGAATGTTGTACAGCGTAGAAACCCCATTTGTAAGCTTATTTGCTACGACCGGATTTTCCGCGCCCACCGCACTGACGATAACGCCCACAACCTCGCTGTCATTATCGTACTGCACGATTACATCCACATCGTCTGCTCCCTTGATGCTCGACAATATGCTGCATAATGCATCCTCGCTGCCGCCGTCCGCATCGAGAATCTGCTTTCTACCGTCATCCGAATCGGTCAGAATACTGACTGCCAAAATCGCAACGGATGCAATAAGAAGAACTGTAATAAGCTTTATTAGGGCATCCTTGCCTACGAGTTTTTCAAACATAATCTCACTCCTAAATATATGATTTTCCATCAAAATAATACCTGCTTTTTCTCTCACATATGCTCACACACTTGTACATAATTGCACATATTCATACGCCTGCCTCAACCCACGCCAAGCAGCTTAACCAAGGGCTGCAATATTATCATCAGTATTATCAGCGAGAAAATAAATCTGACATACTTTCCTATGCTTGATTCGGGCAGCAGGATTTGGAAAAAAGTGAGAGAAATTATTATTATAAAAATATCACGCACCCATTGATACAGCTCGCCCACGCTACGCACCTCCGATTCTCACGAGAATGCTCACAAACATTATGAAAAGAAGTGCCGTAAAAAATAGTACCGAAGCCATCGAAACCAGACAGCTGCCCATCTCGTTCAGTCCGTCGGATATCTTGTTTTCGCATATCGGCTCGCTGACCGCTGCCGTGAGCTTATACAGCAAGGCGATTATGAGTATCTTTATCAGCGGAACTATAATTATCAT
>CAZQSP010000289.1:0-1054 GCA_964596085.1 uncultured Oscillospiraceae bacterium | reverse complement strand
GGGCTTTTGGTATACACGGTTACTGGTCTTCCTTAGACTTCTCCACAATGCCGACTACAAGACCCAGCTCCAGGAGCTGGTCCAGTAGAAGAAGAACCAGACCCTGAGCTATGCCCTGGTGGGCCAGTCCAGCCCGGACCACGACAAGCAGTTTGACGTGGAGGTGCCCCTCAACGGCACCAGCAAAAAACGTGCCGAGCAGGCAGCGGCCAAGGCTACCATTGAGGCACTGTTTCCCGGCAAAATCTATCCAATCTGCAAAAAATCCGTATGACCGAAGTCATACGGATTTTTTGATACATACAAGAAGACCATCTTCCCAGTTTTCCATTTGAAAGTCCGCCCCGGCAGGAATCAGCTGCTGAAATTCCCGGGCGCTGTAGGGATGAAAGACCATTCCCTTCCACTTGCCATGGGTGAATTGATAGTCACCCTGGGGGCTTACCTGGTGGGGCTCGGCTTCGTATTCCGCATCCAGAGGATCAAGTGTGAAGAAAACCAGCCCGCCGGGACGGGTGATGCGCAACAACTCCCGGATGGCGGCAAAACCATCCGCTTTCGGGATGTGGTCTACCACATCCCGGCAGATGACGCAGTCAAAGGTATCGGAGTCGTATCCAGTGTCGAGAACACTGGCTTGGCGGAAATTCGCGGAAAAACCTGCCTGCTGCAACAATGCTGACGCAATTTCCGCCGCACGGAGGGAAATGTCAAAGCCTTCGACACAGAAACCGTTGGCCGCTAATTTGAGACTGTAGATGCCGCAGCCACAGCCCCCATCGCAGACGGTTGTTACCCCACGGGAATGAAGCTCCCGGATCAGAGAATCCGGGGCCAGGTCAAAATGGTGTTTGTAGGTCTCCAGCCGTTCCGGCTGGAGCTCCTGCCAGGATTTTTCCCAGAAATCTGACATGGAATACCCTCCTTATGGATAGAGAAAAGCCCAGGCCAAGGCCTGGGCTTCCGTGTGTCGAAAAACCTCGTCATGGCGAGCCAGTGCACACTGGCGTGGCAATCCCCCCGGATTTTTAAACATTTCATTGCAAAAAGGCAC
>CAZQSP010000288.1:0-1059 GCA_964596085.1 uncultured Oscillospiraceae bacterium | reverse complement strand
GCCAAAGATTCCACGCTCTACATTTATTTAGATAATCTTAAAGCAGATTCCGCCCCGATACAGCGAGAAAATCACCGCAAAATCATCGCATTTTTAGAGCATTTCGCCGACACTAGCACGGATTTTAAAAAGATTTGCCTTACAAGGCGAGAGCGGAATTTTGGACTAGCGGATAATATCATAGATGGCGTAAGTGAGGTTATGGCGAGGCATAAAAGGGCGATTATTTTAGAAGATGATATTGTCGTAAGCCCTGCGTTTCTAGCGTTTATGAATATGGCGTTAGAGCGGTATGAAAATGAGCCGAAAGTTTTTAGCATAAATGCGTGGATACCAAAGATTGATGAGAGTTATTTGGAGGATTGCTTTTTCTCTCGTGCGTTTCACTGCTGGGGCTGGGCGTGTTGGGCGGATAGATGGGCGTTATTTAAGCGAGATATTGGCTGGATTGAGAGTAATTTTAATAAAAATGACATCTACGGGGCGAATCTCGATGGCTTTTCTAACGCATATAACGACTTTTTGCTAAATAAACAGGGTAAGATTAAGAGCTGGGCGATATTTTTCTACCTCATTTGTTACAAGCATAGTGGGCTTAATCTAATGCCAAAAGTCCCATACATTAGGCAAATCGGCTTCGATGGGAGCGGAGTGCATTGCGGGAAAAGCGACATTTATGATAATGAGGCACTAAATCTAGCCACTCCGCAGATCTTCCCACGATATTTAGAGGAAAATAAAATCGCCCTAACGAGAATGCAAAATTTCTACGCCAATCTTAAAAAGCCTCTGCCTGTGCGTGTGAAAAATAAGCTCCTTAAACTCGCCACTAAATTAGGCAACGCCACGAGAGAGAGAGAGAGAGAGAGTAATCGCCTCTATTGCAAAAGCCATCGCCTAAAGCCTCATAGCCACTACGCATCTTTAAGCCACTACAAGCTACCCTATAAAATCACATTTGCAAAATCTGCAAAATCCAATATAGAATCTTTCAAAGATTCCAGCGATTCCGCAGAATCCAGCGACAAAATGGATTGCCACAGCATTTTTTCAAAATGC
>CAZQSP010000287.1:0-1071 GCA_964596085.1 uncultured Oscillospiraceae bacterium | reverse complement strand
CCTCTTTCTGATAGAAGATACCCTCTCTGAGGTCGCCCATATCTATCATAAGCAGAATATTGTGCTTAATTCCGATTTTCTTTGCTTCTGCATTGAGAAGTCTTATCGTGGAAAGCTCCGAGTTGAAGCTGAGGTCAACATATTTCACAACCTCGCTCACCTCGCAGTGCATAGGTATTCTCAAAAGAACGGTTTTCTTGCCGTTTGCTCTTGCCTCGTCTGCGTAGGCTTTGATGTTTGCCACACGGGAGTCTGCCATAAAATCAACCGAAGGGTGTGTCGCTACCATGTGAGACATCTCGCTGTCCGCACAAAGTCCCTTGGTAACCACCATAAGTGAGCAGCCGCCGTCCTCCTTTACGAGCTTCGCACACGCATCGAGGTTTCCCTTGAGCTTCTTTAAGTCAACTATAAGTCTTGGGTACATATCCTTTCCTTTTCATCCTTTCCGTCGGAGCTTTTTATTTGTCCGGTCTCCGACTTACATTTCATCGCTTATCGCATTTTTAAATTTGGATTCTGTCATTTCTGCAGTCTATTTGACTGCCTTTTTACTGCGGCCTTTTCGCATTCTTATCCCTGTACGGACAATGTGTTCTCATGCAGGCCCAACACTCGTGGTTGCAGTTAGGTCTGCCGTCCACCTCGCCGCAGCCTCTCATCACGTGCTGCGCCGAGTCATATTCATATGCGGCATCACTTCTTACCGTCGCTTGCTTTTCGTGATTCTCTACAAGCTCTGCACCTTTCTTGACAGCGCGGTCGTTCATCAGCGCTTCTGCCTTTGCAGCCTCCACTTCTTCCTTGGTCGCACCGCCTATCTGCTCTGCAAGTGCCTCCTTATAATCCGTAAGGTCGTAGCCCATAGCCTCCATTTCCTCGATATGCTTTTGGGTTTCCTCTTCCTTTGCCTTACGTGCAGCCGACAATCTTTGGAGCTCTTCTATGAATGCAGCCTTATTTACTACGTGTTCGTTTTCCTTGAGCTCCATACCGAGACTCTTCGCCAAAAGTCTGATGGCTCCCTGTCTGTGTGTCTTGGAAAGCACTCCGAGTGATGCCATGATGTAG
>CAZQSP010000286.1:0-1071 GCA_964596085.1 uncultured Oscillospiraceae bacterium | reverse complement strand
AATGCTTACGATGTTTTGAAGGAAAGAGGCTTTATAGAGCAGTCCACAGACGAGGACGCGATCCGTAAGCTCTTACAGAATGAAAAGGTTAAGTTTTACATCGGCTTCGACCCCACGGCTGACTGCCTGCACGTAGGACACTTTATGCAGGTTATCATCATGATGTATATGCAGAAATACGGTCATACACCGGTAGTCTTGATCGGAGGCGGCACAGGCATGGTTGGCGATCCGTCGGGGCGTTCCGATATGAGACAGATGATGACAGTGGAAACGATAGAAAACAACTGCAATCAGTTCAAGAAGCTCTTCGACAGGTTCCTTGACTTTGATGACGAGTGGCAGTATGAAGGAAACGAGGGCGTTTATGTTCCGGGACATCAGAACAAGGAGCCTGAACCGGGCAAGGCAGTTTCCGTAAACAATGCGAGATGGCTCAGACCGCTGAACTACATTGACTTTTTGAGAGAGGTCGGAACACAGTTCAACATTAACACTATGCTTCGTGCGGAGTGCTTCAAGCAGAGAATGGAGCGTGAGGGTGGTCTTACGATGTTTGAGCTCAACTATATGCTTATGCAGAGCTACGACTTCATGGTTATGGCTCGTGACTTCGATGTGAAGATTGAGTTCGGCGGCAACGACCAGTGGTCAAACATCATCGGCGGCGTTGATTTGACACGCAAGATGGTAGGCAAAGAGGTTTACGGCATGACCTTCTCCCTGCTCACCAACTCCGAGGGTAAGAAGATGGGCAAAACCGCTAAGGGAGCACTTTGGCTCAATGCGGAAAAGACAAGCCCGTATGAGTTCTTCCAGTATTGGAGAAACGTAGCGGACGCAGATGTTAACAAGTGCCTGAGAATGTTGACCTTCCTGCCTATGGACGAGGTAAACAGACTTTCATCGCTTGAGGGTGCAGAAATCAATCACGCCAAGGAAGTATTGGCTTATGAGGTTACAAAGCTGGTTCACGGCGAGGAAGAGGCTAAAAAAGCTCTCGACGGTGCCCGTGCAGCCTTCGGCGGCGGCGGCGACATGGCAAATGTTCCGACAACCAAGATGCCTCGT
>CAZQSP010000285.1:0-1073 GCA_964596085.1 uncultured Oscillospiraceae bacterium | reverse complement strand
GGCCCCGGCGGGGACGAATTCGGCCACAGTGTGGGCACCGTCTTCATCGGCTATGACGATGGGGAAACGAACCTCGCCAAGCCCTGCCATTTCCAGGGAGACCGGCAGGCCATCCGCAATCAGACCATCCGCACCGCACTGGAGCTGGTGCTGGAAATGGCAAAAAAATCTGAGGACCGGTTCTCCGGCCCCTTGTTCTGACAAATACTGACAGAAGGAGAAGCCTATGGAAGAAGCAAAACGCAAGACCTATGAAAAGCGCGGCCAGATTCTGGTGAAAAACCTGAAAAACCGCCATTTTGATGCCTATTACTGCGCAGGCAGGCAGGAGGCTCTGGAGAAAGCCCTGGAGCTGCTCCCCAGGGGAGCCACCATCGGCTGGGGCGGCAGCGTCACCGCCAGGGAAATCGGCCTGATGGACGCGGTGCGCTCCGGGGACTACCGGCCCTATGACCGGGACAATGCCGCCACACCGGAGGAGCAAATCCGGCTCATGAAGCAGAGCCTGCTGGCGGATGTGTTCATCACCGGGGCCAACGCCCTGAGCCTGGACGGCCAGATGGTCAATATCGATGGCAATGGCAACCGACTGGGGGGCATCGTCTATGGCCCGGACTCCGTGCTGGTCATTGTGGGCATGAACAAGGTTACCGCAACATTGGAGGATGCTATCACCCGGGCCCGGACCGTGGCGGCCCCCATGAACAAGCAGCGGTTTCCCGCCCAGACACCCTGCGAGGTCACCGGTGCCTGCGCCGACTGCAAGAGCGAGGGCTGCATCTGCAACCAAATTCTCATCACCCGTCATTGCCGCCCGGCGGGACGGATCAAGTTTATTCTGGTAGGGGAGGACCTGGGATTCTGATTATGGAAAAGCTTAAGACAATGATTCGCACCCTGTGGGAAAAGTACAGCGATGCCATCCCTTATCTGGTCTTCGGCGTGCTGACTACGGTGGTCAACTATCTGGTGTACATTCCGGTCTATAATCTGGCGGAGCTTTCCGCCACGGTCAGCAATATGGTGGCCTGGGTGGCAGCTGTGGCCTTTGCCTTCCTGACCAACAAGCCCTT
>CAZQSP010000284.1:0-1081 GCA_964596085.1 uncultured Oscillospiraceae bacterium | reverse complement strand
TCGCCGCCTACAAGGAAAAACGAAATCTGACACTGAAAAAATTTTTTGAAATCGCAGAGCTGCCTTTTCCCGAAAAATTTGAGGCTCTTGCGGAGCACCCCGTCAGCGACTTTACGGCAGACCCGAGACGGCTGACAGCGGATTCGGTCTTTATGTTTTGGGGCAAATCTCCGCTTTACGTCGGCGAACCCTCAGCCGCACTCTCCGGAGCCGCCACATCCGGCTGTCTGTTCATCATTACAAACAAGCCTTGTGATTTTGAGCGTTCCTTGTACATCCCTGACACCAACGAGGACGGCCACAGCATTATCACCGATGCATATATCAGAGCATCTAACTATATCCGCTCTATTCACAAGGCCAAGGTAATAGCACTTACAGGCTCGGTCGGCAAAACCTCGACAAAGGAAATGATTGAATCGGTTCTGAGAATGCATTACAAAAATCCCATTGTCTCAAAGGGAAACAACAATTCTATATTCTCCGTGACGAGAAATATTCAGAGTCTCAAAAGGTCTACCAATGTGTACCTACAGGAAGTGGGTGCATCTGTTCCCGGTACCGTTGAAATTTCCGCCAAGCAGCTTGAGGCTGACATGGCTGTATATACGAACCTCGGTGTTTCTCATATCGAAAGCTACGGCAGCCGCGAGGCACTGATAGCCGACAAGCTTTCGCTCTCTGCATACGGCAAGCCCGACGGACTTGCCTTTGTAAATTATGATGATGAAGCACTTATGCAGCATGAGTTCTCGCAGACCGTCATCACCTACAGTCTGAGAAGCAACGCTGCTATGTATTTTGCAAGGAGCATAGGAAAATATGATGCCGATGACGGCAGCATACACTTCACAATAGTCGATACCCTCTCCTCCGAGGAGCACGAGGCAAGGGTCTATGCTCCCGGGGAGCATAATGTGCTGAATGCCGTAGTTGCCTACGCAGTCGGCAAGGCACTAAATCTCAAGACAGAAGAAATAATTGACGGAATAGCGGCATATCGACCGACCGGTATGCGCCAAAACATACTTCATCCGTGCGGCGGCAAATACAATGTATTTGCAGATTGCTATAACAGCTC
>CAZQSP010000283.1:0-1085 GCA_964596085.1 uncultured Oscillospiraceae bacterium | reverse complement strand
CCTCGTCTGTGGACTGCTCTATAAAGCCTCTTTCCTTCAAAACATCGTAAGCATTATCAAACTGACTCACGCTGTCCGGTATAAAATCAAATTTCATTATTTATCCTCCAAATCAAAGAAGTCTATTTTGTGCCGAAAAGTCTGTCGCCGGCATCTCCGAGACCCGGAACTATGTATGCGTGCTCGTTCAGCTTTTCGTCCTGCTGTGCGATATAGATGTCAACATCAGGGTGTGCCTTCTGCAGTGCCTCGATACCCTCCGGAGCTGCGATCAGGCACATAAACACGATGTCCTTACCACCGCGAGCCTTGATTGAGTCAATAGCATCAATAGCCGAGCCGCCTGTTGCCAGCATAGGATCTACCACAAAAATTGTTCTCTTTTCGATGTCGGTCGGAAGCTTGCAGTAGTATTCTACCGGTGTGTGAGTTTCGGGATCTCTGTAAAGTCCTACGTGTCCCACCTTTGCGTTAGGATAAAGTGCCAGCATTCCGTCTACAAACCCGAGTCCGGCTCTCAAAATAGGAACGATAGCGATATCCTCGCCCTTGAGCATTTTCTGCGTTGTCTTGCAGATAGGAGTTTCTATTTCCACATCCATAAGCGGCAGATTTCTGGTTGCCTCATAGCCCATAAGTGTTACGATTTCTTTTGCAAGCTCTCTAAACTCCTTGTTGTTCGTCTCTGTCTTTCTCATCAGAGTTACCTTGTGCTGAATTAACGGATGATCAAATACCAGTACTTTTCCCATTGTCTTTCTCCTTTTATATACAAATTTACTTGAATTAAATGTATGACTAAATCATTTCGTCGAGCATATCGACTCTTCTCTGATGTCTGCCGCCCTCGAACTCCGTATCAAGCCACTCGTCCACGATGGCAAGTGCAAGCCCGGTGTCGGTCGTTCTGCCGCCGAGTGCGATCATATTGGCATTGTTGTGCTGCTTTGTCAGATGCGCCATTTCTACCGATGTGCAAAGTCCGCAGCGAATCCCCTTGACCTTATTTGCCGCTATGGAAATTCCTATCCCTGTGCCGCAGCAGACTACTCCGAGCTCTGCCTCGCCGCCTGCTACAGCCTCCG
>CAZQSP010000282.1:0-1089 GCA_964596085.1 uncultured Oscillospiraceae bacterium | reverse complement strand
CGCGCTGCAAAACGGCTGCTGCGTCGAGGTCGAGGCGGCGGCAGGGGAGATAGAGATCCGCAAAATTTTACTCTAATTGCAAATACTTGATCCGGAAGGTGACGATTTGGCACGCGGTGAAAAGCTTTTCAGAGCGACTGCTCTGGTCACTGTTGTAATAATAATAAGCAAGCTCTGCGGTTTTGTCCGCGATATGATAACGGCAGGCTATTTTGGCACCGGCATGGAAAGCGACGCGTACACGGCGGCTTACAGCATGTTTTATCTGCCGATACTGCTGTTTAATTCCTGCATAACCTCAACGCTTATTCCAATGTTCGTGCAGACGCGCGAAAAGGAGGGTCTTAAAGAGGCGAGCCGTTTTGGCAGCAACGCGTTTAATCTGTTTGGCATAGTCGCGCTGGTTGTGTCGGCGCTGATGTTTGCGCTGGCCGGGCCGATAAACTCCGTGGTATATTCGGGTTTTGACCCGGCAAAGCTGGAGCTTACCACAAAGCTTACGCGGATAATGATGCTGTCGCTGGTTTTTAATATCACGTCGATTATCATGTCAAGCCTTTTGAACGCGCAGGAAAGGTTCCTTCAGGCGCAGCTGACGGGATTTCCGCTGAGCTTTACCGTGATAATCGCCACGGTGTTTTTCTCGGGTGATTACGGTATAACCGCGCTGGCGTGGGGCGTGTTCGCGGCGGGTGTTTTGCAGGTGCTTATACAGATGCCGTTTTTCCGGGGCTGGTTCAGGTACACTCCCCATGTGGATGTTTCCGACCCCAGATTCAGGCGTTTGCTGGCGCTGGCGCTGCCTGCGATACTCTCCATGGCGGTCAGCGAGCTGAACCATATGATAGACCACTGGCTGGCGTCGGGACTGGACGACGGCTCGATGGCGGCGCTGAATTACGGCTATAAGCTTATAACGTTCATAACGGGAATACTGGTTGTGCCCCTTACGACGATTATGTTCTCGCGCATGAGCAAGCTGGTTTCTCGGGGTGACACAAAGGGTATAATCGAGGTGGTGCGCCGCTGTGTCGAGGTGCTGTCGGCGGTGCTGGGCTGGGTCGTTGCGGTGGTCACCGGGCGGCTGAA
>CAZQSP010000281.1:0-1089 GCA_964596085.1 uncultured Oscillospiraceae bacterium | reverse complement strand
GGCTCTTCGCCCTGCATTCTGCAAGACAGCTTGCCCTTTGCAAAGATAAAATCAAGCTCTATCAGTATTTTCTGATTGTTCATCAGCTCATGGAAATGCTCCGCTACGGCTGACGAAAGCTCTGCCAATATTCTTTCTATCTCCGCCTTTTCTTTAAGCTCGAGCTCTCTGAGCTCATTGTTGAGATCGACTATGACCTGCGGCTCGATGAAAAGCGTCGCACCGCTTGAGGACTGGTCATGCACGATTCCCGGCATCTTGGCTCTGTGCTCCGCTTTTACCGGTACGACATACCTGCCGTCTCTCATCGTAACAATTGCGTCCTGCAACAAAGTCTTGTTGTCCGAGGAATTGAGGATACGGTTTATCCTGCTTCTTATCGCCTCGTTCTGTCTGCCTATGCTCCGTCGTATATCTCTCAGCTCGGGCGAAGCACTGTCCGCCATCTCGTCCTCAGACAAAATACAGCGGTCAATGCGCTCGGCAAGCCTCGGAAGGCTCACCAAAACCTCTGCCATTCCCATGATGATGGGAAGTCTGTCAAGGTCGTTTTTGAGAAAGGACTGAACATTGGCAGCTACCTTCATATTATACAAAACCTGCAAAAGCTGTCTCATCGTAAGGCTTCCGCCCTTGCGAGAAAAATATAACGCCTCCGTTATGTCGTATATCTCACCTATAGGCAGCATACCCTTTTTGATGATTACAGTCACCGCCTCACTCGTTTCACTCAAGCCCTCTCGAATGCGGTGTATCTCGGTCTCGGGCATCAGCGCCGCAGCTCTTTCCTTTGCCATAGCTGAGGCTGCCTGTGCCTTGAGCAGCTCTATGATTTTATTGTATTCTAAAACCTTTAATCCCTTTTTGTTCATGAATTATGAATCCCTCTGCAATTTTTCGAGTTCATTCTTTAGCTGAACATTTTCCATTTGCAAATCGAAGTACGCACTCTCAAGCTCACTACACCTTGCCTCCAGGCCTCTGCATTTTTCCTCGCATTCCCTGCGTTCGTCGGCTGCCCTGGCAGCCTCCTCCTTATACTGCATAAAGCTCTTTTTAGCCTCAACCCACAATTTAAAATAGTGACGA
>CAZQSP010000280.1:0-1091 GCA_964596085.1 uncultured Oscillospiraceae bacterium | reverse complement strand
TCCATGGAATATCCTCTCGTCCGGATAGCCCAGCCGTTCGCCCACATGCGCCGTCAAAGCGCCCAATCCGGCTTTTTTCAGGCGTGCCAGCGCAAGGTTGATTCCGTTCTCGCCGCCCACCAGCGCAAACACCGCCGCATTGGAGCGCGCCTCTCGAACAAAGTCGCAATCCCGTCCGTGCAGACTGACTGCGCGCACGTCCTCCCACGGTCGGCGGAGCTTGGCGCAGAAATATTGCAGGCTGCCGATCCCGGGCAGTATATTGACCTCGCAGTCCCGCAGTTCGTCAATCAAGCGCTTTGCACCGCTGTAAAAGCCCGTATCCCCCGAGAGCAGAACGGCAAACGTCTGATCGCTGCTTTCGCGAACATACTTCGCAATCTCGCTCGCCTGCACAGCCGTGTAGGTTCTTTTGCCGCCCGCGTCCACATTTTCGAGCATGCGCCTCGCGCCGATCAGACAATCCGCCGTGCGAATCGCCCTCTCCGCGTCGAAGGTTCGAGTCTGCGCATTTCCCATGCCTGTGCCGATCAATAGAACCGTCTTTTTCATCGGGCAAAGCTCGAAGCGTCGCTCAAGCAGAGAAATCACCGCGTCAATATCCATGCCCTCGCGTTGGACGGGTCTTCCTATGATCACTGCCTGCGCACCCGCCTTCTTTGCCGCCGCAATCTTTGCATCGTATCCGCCGGGAGCGCCGCTATCCTTGGTAACGATATATCTTGCGCCGCTCATACGCAGTACAGCGAGATTCATCGCCTCGTCGAAGGGTCCCTGCATAGCGATGATGCGTTCGGGAGAAACGCCGCACTTTTCACATATCTCCAGCGACGCGCGCATGGGCAGAACGCGCACATAAAGCCGTTCACGCAGCGCTTCATAGGCGGGCAACTCCTTGCTGCCGGTAGTGAGCAGTATGTTTCCCTGCGTAGATTTCAAATACTCCACGCAGGCCGCAGTATTTTCTACAAATATGCCGTCGGCATCGCCGCTGCCGCTGCCTCTGAGCAAACGCAGATACTCTGTATCCGTTTCTTTGCAGGCCGCGGCGATATTTTCCGTCGCCTTATCCGCATAGGGATGCGTCGCGT
>CAZQSP010000279.1:0-1092 GCA_964596085.1 uncultured Oscillospiraceae bacterium | reverse complement strand
ACGGCTGTGAAGCATAATCCAATGTGGCCTCCACCGTCACCACGAGGCTGCCGAGTGATACATCATCCATATCGTCAGTTATAGGTCCAAGCTTGCCCGTGATATTGAAGGTCTTTTCCGAATTTGCTTCTATCATGCCGCCGCGAGTATAATCGCCCGTTGCAAGGTCAAATGCCGATATGTTGTCGTTAGAAATGAATATTGCAAATTTGTCTGCGTTTGCGGCATCCGAAAAATCAGTCGTGCTATCTGCCAGTGTAAACGTCGCATTCTGCGGTGCAGAGTACGCTATCTTGCTGACCTTGATGCTATCCAGCGGCTCATTGTTCGTTATTACAAGAGGAGTGAAGGTCAATACATCGGCATCATCTCTCGTGTTGCTCACATTGATTTCCGCTGTGATCTCAAAGTCTATCTGCCCCGCCGGCACCAGCTCCGCATTCATATCTACCTCGTAGCTCTCCGCCGCCGCCATGCCGAAGCTCGACAGCACGAGCAGGAGCGAAAGCAAGCAGGATAATGAAGTTTTGAGTTTTTGTCCTCTGATTTTCATGACAATCTCCTATCTTATGTATAAGTTGAATCTGCGCAGCAGTCGCTGCGGCGCCTACCGACTAGCCGAGGATATCGTTTGACGTGTAATAGACGTATCCATACTCCGGATCAGCAGAAGTATATCCTCCCGTTTCAGTGAACATCTCTTCTACCGCATCTGTCGGTAAATCCTTCTGTGTCAGTTTACTTGACGTAAGGTTCAAAACCTCATTTTTATAGTCATTGTTTGTTTTTGGGGCGAAACACAACAATTTACATGCATAAAACATCCGGTAGTAGCAGCTATTGGCAAGTGTCGTTGCCGGCAGCTTCGGTATAGTTTTAAGTTGTTTGCAATAAGAGAACATCTCTGAATAACATTCATCGGAAAGAATTGTAGCCGGCAATGCCGTTGCATTTTCTAACGAAGTACAGTAATAAAACATATTTAAATAGCAGCCTCTGGCAAGCGTTGTCGCAGGAAGCGCCGGTGCACTTTTTAACGAAGTACAGTTACTAAACATATATGCATAGCAGCTATCGGCAAGCGTTGTCGCA
>CAZQSP010000278.1:0-1098 GCA_964596085.1 uncultured Oscillospiraceae bacterium | reverse complement strand
TCTCTTTTTCCAAGCCTTGAAGTCTGCGAAGCTGCATATCGAGAATTGCCTGTGCCTGGATTTCCGAAAGCCCGAAACGCTCTATAAGTCTTTCCTTGGCATCGTTGTAGCTGCTTCTGATGATTTTGATTATTTCATCTATGTTGTCGAGTGCGATTCTGTAGCCCTCTAAGATATGAGCTCGTGCCTCGGCTTTTTTCTTATCATAAATCGTTCTTCTGGTTACGACTTCCTTCTGATGCTTCAGATATTCGTCCAGAATTTCACGCAAGTTTAAGATGCGCGGTCTGCCGTCCACGATGGCAAGCATAATCATCGAGATACTTTCCTGCATCTGCGTGTGCTTATAAAGCCTGTTCAGAATTATCTGCGCATTGGCATCCTTTTTCAGCTCAATGACTATACGCATTCCCTTACGGTTCGACTCATCTCTGATTTCGGAAATGCCTTCGATTTTTTTCTCCTTTACCAAATCGGCTATCTTCTCTATCAGCCTTGCCTTGTTTACCTGATAAGGTATTTCTGTTACGATTATCTGCTGTCTGCCTCTGCCAGTCTCCTCAATTTCGGTTACGGCTCGTACGATGACCTTTCCCTGGCCGGTCTTATATGCCTGCTTTGCTGAATTTTTTCCCATAATGATTGCACCCGTAGGAAAATCCGGACCCTTTACGAGCTTAGTCAAATCATCTATGGTGCATTCGGGATCGTCTATGATCCTTACGGCCGCATCTATTGTTTCGGCGAGATTGTGCGGCGGAATCGAGGTAGCCATACCTACGGCAATACCGTTTGAGCCGTTTACCAGAAGATTAGGAAATCTTGACGGCAAAACAACAGGCTCCTTTTCCTCTCCGTCAAAGTTAGGTATAAAATCTACCGTCTCCTTGTCAATATCTCTTAACATCTGCAACGCAAGCGGAGTCATTCTTGCCTCCGTATAACGCATAGCAGCAGCACCGTCACCGTCAACCGAGCCGAAGTTTCCGTGACCGTCAACCAGTGCGTGTCTTATGTTCCAAGGCTGTGCAAGCCTTACCATTGCATCGTAAATGGAGGAGTCACCGTGAGGGTGATATTTACCCATTACTTCACCGA
>CAZQSP010000277.1:0-1100 GCA_964596085.1 uncultured Oscillospiraceae bacterium | reverse complement strand
GATAATTACGCTGATAATGGGTATATTTATGGAGGATAAGCCGCTTGCGGAGGCAAAGGTTGAGACGATAATTCTGATTATGCGTATAAGCTTTGCGGTGTTTGCGTTTTTTTGTATACTTGGAATTTTTATGGCGAGATATCGTAAAATGTGATATACTATGGCATAGCCGGGTTGGCAATGAGTGGGAATTAGGGGACAGAGATATGTTTTCATTTTATGAGCTGTGGGATTCCATGGGATATATGGCTTTGGTTTACGGAGTCAACATACTTTTGGTGTTTACGGTAATATTTGCAGAACGAAAAAGTCCGTCTGCGACCTTGGCATGGGTTATGGTATTAACCTTCCTGCCGATAGTCGGCTTTGTTTTCTACATTATATTCAATCAAAATTTTTCGAGAAGCAAGATAAACAGGCTCACGGAAAACGAAAAATATGTAGTGAGCACGGCACTTGAAATGCAGATAAAGGCACTCGACGATGAAGGGTATGAGTTTGCCTCACCTACGACGAAAAACTGGAAGCATCTGATAAAGCTGAATCAGGTGTACGGTCATGCATTTTACACGGAAAACAATAACGTCGAGCTTATAACAGACGGCATAGAGCTGCAAAAAAAGCTTGCTGAGGATATACGGGCAGCAAAGGAGTTTATCAACGTCGAATATTACATCATAAAGAACGATTTTGTGGGTAGAGAGCTGATAAGACTCCTCACGGAAAAGCTACAGGAGGGTGTAGAGGTCAGACTTTTGATGGATGCCCTCGGAAGCAGGCAAATAAATGATATAATACTGCGAAAATTCCGTAAGGCGGGCGGAAAGGTGGGCTACTACTTTAAGCCCAAGTTCAAGCTTTTCGGGATCAAGCTTAACTACAGAAATCACAGAAAAATAGTCGTAATCGACGGAAAAGTAGGATATACGGGCGGGTATAATGTCGCAAGAGAATATATCGGAATGAAAAAACGCTTCGGATATTGGCGAGACAGTCACGTGCGTATTGAGGGCGATGCGGTCCTTGAGCTCAACGGACGTTTTGTACTCGATTGGAGATTTACCACCAAGGAGCAGCTTGACATAGTGCCTAAGAATTTC
>CAZQSP010000276.1:0-1101 GCA_964596085.1 uncultured Oscillospiraceae bacterium | reverse complement strand
TGCGACAACGCTTGCCAGAGGCTGCTACGAGAGTATGTTTAGTAACTGTACTTCGTTAAAAAGTGCACCGGCGCTTCCTGCGACAACGCTTGCCAGAGGCTGCTATTTAAATATGTTTTATTACTGTACTTCGTTAGAAAATGCAACGGCATTGCCGGCTACAATTCTTTCCGATGAATGTTATTCAGAGATGTTCTCTTATTGCAAACAACTTAAAACTATACCGAAGCTGCCGGCAACGACACTTGCCAATAGCTGCTACTACCAGATGTTTTATGCATGTGAATTGTTGCGTTTTTCCTTATATCAAGACGGGGAATATAGAAATGAGGTTTTGAACCTTACGTCAAAGAAACTGAAACAGGACGGATTACCGACAGATGCGGTAAAATGGATGTTTATTGGAACGAGTGGACGTTATGCTGATGATCCGGAGTATGGATACGTCTATTACACGTCAAACGATATCCTCGTCTAGTCGGTAGGCGCCGTAGCGACTGCTGCGCAGATTCAACTTATACATAAGATAGGAGATTGTCATGAAAATCAGAGGACAAAAACTCAAAACTTCATTATCCTGCTTGCTTTCGCTCCTGCTTGTGCTGTCGAGCTTCGGCTTTGCGTTTGGGCAGACATATACTGTTCCCGTCAGGGCGGAGCTGGTGCCGGAGGGTTATCTGGATTTTGCCATAAGTGCAGGCACGATTACGGCGACGAACAGCAGAGCAAATCCGACCGTGCTTACATACAGCGGAATAACGCTTGAGAACAACGAAGCCGCTGACCCCATCAGGGTCAGCAGCATAGCATACACGGCACCGACGGCTGAGGACAGCTTTGCACTTGCGGCGGACAGCACAGACTTTGCGACTGCGACGGACAAGCTGTTTTCCCTGGTTGTCAGCGACGGCAGCAACAACTGGGATTTTGGGGCAAACGGCAGTGAGCCGTTCAAGCCCGGAACTACCGTACAGGCGCAAGGCACAAAGAGCTTTATGCTTGCCGGCCACGTGAGCAGGGTAACGCAGGACACAAGCAACATAGACCTCGGCAGCCTCGTGGTGACGGTGGAGGCCACATTGGATTATGCTTCACAGCCGT
>CAZQSP010000275.1:0-1102 GCA_964596085.1 uncultured Oscillospiraceae bacterium | reverse complement strand
ATTTTATTCGCATCAGCGCTCCCGACGGCGACGTAGGCTATTACACCCTTCAGGCGCATCGCTCGATGGAAGGCGAGGAGGAGCTGCTTGCTTTCGACGCTGCCGAGCATATTTTGCCCATCCATGGCAAATTGGAGCTATCCGCCGAGGTTGGAAACGCGCTTTTGTGGGCCTCCGATGACCCTTGGGTGGCTGCCGTAACACAGGACGGGACTGTGATCGGCCTGCAGGCGGGCGAAACCGTCGTTACTGCCTATGGCCTGAATATGCAGGCAAGCTGCCGAATTATTGTTGAATATATACCGCTCGAAAGCATCCATATCATGGGCGAGGAGCTTACGCTCGGCGCAGGCGACGATATCGACGTGCAGATCGAGCTTGTTCCTGAAAACGCATCCGACCGCAGACTGCGCTATCAGGTGGATGAGCGCGAAATTGCATCCGTCTCCCGAGAAGGCATCCTTAAAGCGCTTCAGTCCGGCGAAACTACATTGCGCGTCTCGACGCCGGACGGCAGTATCAGCGACAGCATCCGTGTTCGCGTCACGTCCGCCGTGCGCAAATATCGGGCGCTGCTGGTCAGTGAACAGAATTATCCCTACTCTGAAAACAACGAACGCATCGGCTCGCAGGCTTCGATGCAGGGCATTGAACAACTGCTCGAAAGCGCGCGCTTCGAGACCGCCGCCTATTCCGTGCGCACCCGAGAGGATCTATCCCGTTCGGAGCTGATTGCGGAGATCCGCAGCACTTTCAAAAGCGCCTCTGTGCAGGATGTTTCCCTGCTGTATATCACCTGCCACGGCTCTTACTCCGGCGGAATGAGTTTTCTGGAGCTTTCGGACGGTTCCAATCTGTCCGCCCGCGATTTGGAACGGGAGCTTCGCCACATATCCGGCACGGTGATCGTGCTCGTCGATTGCTGCGGAAGCGGCGGCGTCATCGGCAAGGCTTCCGAGCGCGTCGCCTTCGCCAAGGGCATTACCGGCGCGTTTTCCGCTTCAAATCTGCGCGGCAATAAATACAAGGTGATCGCCAGCGCCGGCCTCGACGAGGACAGCTTTCGCATTGCCTTCAGCGAATCCTCCGATTCCAGCGTGAT
>CAZQSP010000274.1:0-1110 GCA_964596085.1 uncultured Oscillospiraceae bacterium | reverse complement strand
ATCGTAATAAAGAATACAAACTACATCGCGAGTCTGATAGATGACGGTATCAAGCCGGTACCGTCGGGGAAATTCCCGCCGAAAATCGAGGGTGCGGAGGAAACGCTTAGAAATACCTGTATGGAAAGAGCACATGCTCAGTACGGTGATCCGCTGCCAAAGGAAATAGAGGACAGACTCGATACAGAGCTCAATTCGATAATAAACAACGGATATGCGGTAATGTACGTAAGCGCGCAGATGCTGGTGCAGAAATCGCTCGAGGACGGATATTTGGTAGGCTCACGAGGCTCTGTCGGCTCCTCCTTCGCAGCTACTATGGCAGGAATCACGGAGGTAAATCCACTCGATCCGCATTACCTTTGCCCGAGCTGCAAGCATATCATCTGGGGGGATATGGAAAAATATGACTGCGGAGTCGATATGCCACCGATGAACTGCCCCAAGTGCGGAACAGAGATGAAGCGTGACGGTTATACCATACCGTTTGCGACCTTCCTGGGCTTCAAGGGCAACAAGGAACCTGATATCGACCTGAATTTTGCGGGGGAATACCAGCCTGTGGCGCACAGATATGTGGGAAGGATTTTCGGTGAGAAAAATGTTTTCAAGGCAGGTACGGTGGGTACGGTAGCGGATAAGACAGCCTACGGCTATGTATCAAAATATTTTGACGAACGTAACATTCCTGTAAACAAGTATGAAAAGGACAGATTGACCCAACACTGCACAGGCGTAAAAAAAACGACGGGTCAGCATCCGGGTGGCATTGTAATCTGTCCGGACGATCACGAGATATTTGAGTTTTGCCCGATTCAGCATCCGGCAAACGATATGAGCACGGATATCGTAACCACACATTTTGACTACCACAAAATTGATGAGAACCTCCTAAAGCTTGATATACTGGGTCACGATGTGCCCTCGATGATACGTCAGCTCCAGGATATGACGGGAACCGAGCCGCTCAAGATTGACCTTACGGACAGAAGGGTGCTGAGTATTTTCAACGGAACAGAGGCACTTGATATCAAGGACCCCGATTACAAATTCACGCACGGCTCGTATGCGATTCCGGAATTCGGCACCGCCTTTACCAGACAGATGCTT
>CAZQSP010000273.1:0-1119 GCA_964596085.1 uncultured Oscillospiraceae bacterium | reverse complement strand
AAAACGGCGAGTGGATCCACTTCGATTATGTACCGGGAGAGCCTGATGTCAGAACCGGCAGTGCGGAAATCACAGGCAGACTTTGCATAATCGGTGCGGACATCGACAGAGAAAAGCTTCTCAAGCTTTTTGAAATCGAGTAATATCGCAGGCAAAAGAGAGAGATTTTGTTGAAGAAATAAACAATATAATAAGCATAGATAACTAAGGAGATAAAAATGGCACAGGCAAAAGAAATACCGGTTTATCTGTTTACGGGATTTTTGGACGCAGGTAAATCGACCTTTATACAAGAAACCTTGGAGGATCCCGCATTTAACGAGGGGCAGAAAACCTTGCTTTTGGTATGCGAGGAGGGCGAAGTCGAATATTCGCCGCTGAAATTTGCATCGAGCAATGTAAAAATAGTGACTGTGGAGGATGAGGAGGAGCTGAAAGCAGATTTTCTTCAGAAGCTACAGGCTGAAATCGGATTTGAGCGTGTAGTCTGCGAGTACAACGGAATGTGGTCGCTTGACAGCCTTTACAGCATTATGCCGGAGGGCTGGACTGTTTATCAGGAGATGTCCTTTGCAGATGCGAGAACATATATCACATACAATGCGAATATGCGCAATTTGACGGTGGATAAGCTTAAATCAACGGAAACCATTGTTTTCAAGCATTTCACAAAGGATATGGATAAAATGGCATATCACAAAATCGTGCGTGCAATAAACCGCAGATGTGACATTATCTATGAATACGGTCCGGATAATATAGAAATCGACAACATCGAGGATCCGCTGCCGTTCGACATTGATGCCCCCGTCATAGAAATCGACGACAAGGACTATGCGATGTGGTATGCGGATATGAACGACGAGGAAGCCAAGTATTACGGCAAAACCGTGAAGCTTAAGGGCAGAAGTCTGCTCGGCGGAGGACTGAAGGACGATGAGTTTGTAATCGGCAGGCATATTATGACCTGCTGCGTGGAGGACATTCAGTTCGGAGGACTCGTGGCAAAATATGCAGACAGCCAAAGGCTCGACCACGGCGGCTGGGTACAGATTACGGCAAGGATAGAAAAGGAATACAACGATATGTACCAAAGTGAAGGTCCTGTTTATCATGTAA
>CAZQSP010000272.1:0-1124 GCA_964596085.1 uncultured Oscillospiraceae bacterium | reverse complement strand
GCATTTATGGCATGGTACACTTCATGGGAGCGCCTCGTTGAAGTGATAGGTGAAAGGGCAGCTACTATTTATGCGCACTCTGTTTCTCTTACGAACGGCTGCCTGCTTTGCTCGCTGTTTTTCATCAGCGATCTGAAGGCTCTCGGAATCGATCCGGACGAGTTTGAAATGAACAGCATTGAATCAGATCTGTCGGAGCTGGGTGCGCAGATCGTAAAAGATCCTACAGATGTTTCGGACGAGCTTATCGGAAGACTGAAGGAAAAATTCAATGACAGTGAACTGACTGCAATAGTTGGATTTGCATGCCAGATGATAGCTACTAACAACTTTAATTCCGTTATGAAAGTAGATGTGGACGAAAGGCTTCTGCCTTTAAAAGGTGAATTTAAGCCTGCAGAATGGAGAAAGAAATAGGAAAATTAGGAGCTGAGTTGGAAAATGGTTGATTTTCAGTATTATAATCCGGCCAAGATCGTGTTCGGAACTGGTTCTACAGATCGTTTAGGTGAATTGCTCAGGGAAGCAAAAGCGACCTCACTGCTCATGGTGTACAGCGGTGAGTTTGTAAAGGATGCGGGGATATATGAGAAGGTGGAAAAGGCGTGTGCGGAGAACAGGATCGCTTTTTATGAAAACGGAAATGTTAAGCCGAATCCTTCTGTTGAACTTGTGCGTGAGCTGGTGGAATGCGGTCGAGAAAAGAATGTGGATTTTGTACTCGCTGCAGGGGGCGGGAGTTCGATAGATACAGCGAAGGCTGTGGCGCTTGGAATTCCTTACGAGGGGGACGTTTGGGATTTCTTTGTAAAAGGGGCGGAGCCGAAAGATGTCCTGCCCGTAGGCGTGATTGCGACTATTCCGGCGAGCGGCTCAGAAACGTCGAACTGTGCTATTTTGTCAAATGGGGAGTGGAAACTGGGATTTGAAGACGACTGCATAATACCTGAGTTTGCGATAATGAATCCTTTGTATACGCTGACACTTCCGCCGTTTCAGACTTCTGCTGGTATAGCTGACATACTTTCACATCTTTTGGAAAGATATTTTTCAGATGTTAAGCATACGGACTCTACTGACTATATGATAGAGCATATAGTCAGTAGAGTCCGTATGCTTAACAT
>CAZQSP010000271.1:0-1129 GCA_964596085.1 uncultured Oscillospiraceae bacterium | reverse complement strand
AAGGACAGAAAATATACGGGAAGCATCACCAAGCCGTCGTACATAACGGTTACAGATACTCGAAGCGGCAATAGGCTGATAGAGAATCTTGACTACACATACAGTGTAAGGAATGCGATTGATGTGGGTGAAGCTGAGCTTATCGTTGATTTTATAGGAAATTACCAAGGGAGCAAAACGGTCAAGTACAATATAGTAAAGGCAACGCAGACTATTAGCGTATCAGATACAAGAACGAGTACAAGGCTTTCGGAGGGTGCATATAAGCTCGGTGTAAGCCTAAAGGACAACTCGGCGGTACTTACATACTCATCGAGCGACAGGACGGTAGCTCTTGTTTCATCGTCGGGAGAGGTAACACCGAAGTCGGAAGGAACGGTGAATATCACAATAAAGGCAGCGGCAACGGCTACATACGAAGCAGCAGAGAAGCTAATCAGCTTGACGGTGGTAGACGATGTAGCTGAGCCGGAAGCTCCGGCACTGCCTGATGAGCCGGGGGACTCAGAAAACGGTGCTTCGGGTGATGAAAACGGGAGCGATGCAGAGGCTGAAAAGAACGCTCTCATAAAAGCAGGTGTCGAAAAAACAAAGGTGGTTCAGCTGAAGGCGGCAGAGGTAGGCAGAAAACGAGTAAAACTCACATGGAAGAAGTCAAATTCCGGATACAGAGTAGACAATTATCAAATTTGGAGATCTACGAAAAAATCCTCGGGCTATAAGAAGATTTTTACAAGCTCCAATGCAACGAACAAGTATTATATCAACACCAAGGACTTGAAGCCAAACACCACCTACTGGTACAAGGTACGGGGAGTACGCAGAGTCGACGGCAAGCTTGTATACACAGCGTTTACCAAGATACAGGTAAAGACAGCAAAATAAAGAAAAACCCACTTATTTCTCACTGCGGTGAGAGTAGGTGGGTTTTGTGCTTTTTAGGCTATGAATTCCTCGAGGCGGCTGCGTGTGCGAGCTTCGCCGAGAATCTGCTGGATTTCCCAGACATCAGGTGACTGCTGACGACCCATGAGTGCGATACGGATAACGGTGCTGACATGGCCGACGTGCCCCTTGTACAGATCCGGATTTTTCTTGAAATCCTTAGGCTTTACGGCATAGCCGAGCT
>CAZQSP010000270.1:0-1131 GCA_964596085.1 uncultured Oscillospiraceae bacterium | reverse complement strand
TTGTGAACCTGCTGGACAGCGTGATCCGCTTTCCGGTGCTGCGCATGTTTGACTGGCTGCTGGGCGGCATCTGCGGCCTGATCCGCGGCCTCGTGGTTGCCGTGCTGCTGCTGAGCATCGTTCCCAGCGTCATATCTCTGATTTCGCCCGAGCTTACTCAAACGCTCGTCTCAGGATCAATGCTGTACAGCTTCATCAGTCAGTTGGATTTCCTGAATGTTGTCAACATGGTGACTCAGCTTATCGGATGATGCTTTCCAATTTAGATTAACGAGCCGCATTCGCGGCTCTTTTGCTTCAGTCTGCCCAAGGACGGCAAAAATGATATGGAGGAAAGAATGGCAAATCGAAAGCAACAGCCTGTTTATGAAGAAAAAGCCGAATCCTCAAACGCATCGCTTCTGAAGATATTGATCGCAGTCGCATGCTTTGGATTGGCGGTGCTCATGGTATATATCTCCGTAGTTCAGCCCCAATCCGGCACCGCCATGGGCGCGATTCGCGATATAATGCGCGGCGTGGGCGGCAGCGTCAACCTTCTGCTGTCGCTGGTACTCGTTTGGATCGGCGTTCTGCTGGTATTTTCCGTCCGTGAAAAGCGCGTGCGTGTACTGAACGTCATTATGAATTCCCTTCTGTTTCTCTGTGCGTTCACGGCTGTGCAGCTCTTTTCCGCGCGCACCCTCATCGAACAGCACATGAATATCACCAACTTCGCAAATTTCGTCAGCAAATCCTATCAATATGGAGCGGGCGGCGGCGCACTGGGCGCATTGCTGGCTTATCCGCTTTACATTTATCTCGGTCAGTGGGGCGGACTGATCGCGATCCTGCTGATTTCCATACTCTGTCTCACCGCCACCGGAAGAGCGCAGAAATTTTATCATTGGACAATGGAACGCGCCGAGGAGGGTCAGCATCATATTGAACAGCGCCGCAATCAGCGAAATGTAGAACATTTGTTTGATTATGAACAGGAAGACTACGATGAATACGATGATTTTTCATCCCGACAATCCATCCGACGCGAACCCGTCTCCCGCCTTCGCCCGACTCCTCAGCCCAGACGTACGCGCAATACTTCTGAAGGCGAGCGAGATTATATGATTATAGACACGCCCGCTCCCATGC
>CAZQSP010000269.1:0-1132 GCA_964596085.1 uncultured Oscillospiraceae bacterium | reverse complement strand
TGGAATGTAAACGGACTCCGTGCGATTATGGGAAAGAACTTTATGGAGTTTTTTAATGAGGCAGATGCGGATATTTTCTGCCTTCAGGAAACAAAATTGCAGGAAGGTCAGATAGAGATGAGCTTGCCGGGATATTACCAATACTGGAGCTATGCCGAAAAGAAGGGCTATTCGGGCACGGCGATTTTTACGAAAAAGGAGCCTATGAGCGTGAGCTGTGGGATAGGTATAGAGGAGCATGACAGAGAGGGTCGTGTGATAACGCTTGAATTTGAGGACTTTTACATGGTAGATGTGTATACGCCGAACTCTCAAAACGAGCTGGCAAGGCTCGACTACCGCATGACCTGGGAAGATGCGTTCAGAGCTTATTTGCTTGCCCTGAGGGAGAAAAAGCCTGTGATTGTTACCGGCGATATGAATGTGGCACACAAGGAGATAGACCTGAAAAATCCCAAGACGAACCGCAGAAATGCGGGCTTTACGGACGAGGAACGGGGCAAGATGACAGAGCTTTTGGAAAGCGGTTTTATTGACAGCTTCAGGTATTTTTATCCGGAGCTTACGGATGCTTATTCGTGGTGGTCGTATCGAATGAAGGCAAGAGAGCGGAACGCAGGCTGGAGAATCGACTATTTTCTTGTATCTGTGGAGCTTGAGGACCGCATGACAGATGCAAAAATTCACACAACGGTGCCGGGGTCAGATCACTGTCCGGTGGAGCTTGATTTGAAGTGAACACCAAAACAGAAAATACAGGAGGGCGTATAAAATGGAGAAAAAGCAGTATACAGAGAGCTGCAGCCTTGATACCTACCGAGTTGATGCCAACAGCATCGGCAAGGCCTCGGGAATATGGCAGCTTATGCAGGAGGCGGCATGTCACCAGATGGAAATGCAGAAGCCGTCATATACCGACCTGACGAGCGAGGGCAAGGCACTTATGCTGGCAAGGGTTGACCTTGCGATTCCCGAAGAAATATATCTGAACGAAGGGCTTGTCTCAAGCTCTTGGCCTTGTCCGAGCAGCAGAGCGACCTTTCTGAGAAATTACACGCTGCTGAGAGATGGCAGGCAGGTGGCGATTGCAGCTACGCAGTGGAGCCTTGTTGACCTCGAAAGCCGCAGGATA
>CAZQSP010000268.1:0-1134 GCA_964596085.1 uncultured Oscillospiraceae bacterium | reverse complement strand
GCTGTGCAGGAAAGTGGCTGATCGGGGATTGCATGTAGAGACCGGCCGTTTTCGGACACATATGGAGGTTTCGCTGGTCAACGACGGGCCTGTGACGATACTGCTGGACAGCAAGAAGGGTTTTTAAGAGGTTTATATGAAATATACGATACAAACCATCGTCTGCGGGCCTTATCAGGAAAACGCCTATCTGCTTTGCCCCGAGGGGAACAGGGGCGCAGTGCTGATCGATCCGGGCGACGACCTGCCGCTGCTCAAGCGCAGGCTTTCCGAGTCTGGACGCACGCTGAAGGGAATATTGCTCACGCACGGGCATTTCGATCACATGCTCAGCGCTCAGCCGCTCAGCAAGATTACCGGTGCGCCTGTGTACATCCATGAAGAGGATGCGGAGATGCTCTGCGATGATGCGAAAAATGCCTACGACGCGCATGCGGCGGCGCAGCGCAGTCCGGTGGATTTCGAGGCGGACGCGCTCGGAGACGAGATCGAAATTGCGGGCATAGGCTTTCAGGTGATTCACACGCCGGGGCATACGCGGGGTTCGGCCTGTTTTTACGATGCGGAAAACGGCGTGCTTTTCAGTGGAGACACGCTCTTCTGCGCGGGATTTGGCCGCATGGATCTCTATGGCGGCAGCCCCAGCCAGATGCGCGCTTCTTTGCGAAAAATCTTCGCTCTGTCGGGCAAAACACGCGTGCTGTGCGGTCATGGTTATGAGACGCGCATCGACGACGAACGCCGGAGGTATAATTTATGATTACCGTGCGTACGGATACGCCGGAATTTCTGCAGGATGTCGGCGATATGCTGCGTCTGTTTTTGGGCGACGTACAGATCGCTGCGACCGAGGGCGAGGCCGCGTATGAGCATGCGGTCATTGAAGAAAACGGCAGGATTACCGATCGCTGGAGCCATGGATACGAAACACATGAACTTAGCCGTCCCATGCCGGAAGGCAGTGCGATTGAGATCAAGCGTGCGCGCAAACGTCAGGTGAAGCTGGCGCTCTATGAACTGCTGAAACAAAGCACGGGCATGCAGCCGCCGTGGGGTTCGCTTACCGGCATCCGCCCCACTCGCCTTCTGTATGAAGCTATGGATGCGGGCGCGGAGCTTTCCGAGGCCGTGCAG
>CAZQSP010000267.1:0-1138 GCA_964596085.1 uncultured Oscillospiraceae bacterium | reverse complement strand
GAATGTTGAACTGTTCAAGGGCGTAAGTGTAAGCAGCATTGATGCGATGGTATGCTGTTTCAGACCCGACGTAAGAAAATTCAAAAAAGGCGATACGATACTGGTGTTCGAGCCGGAGATAAAGAATCTGTGTGTAATCCTTTCAGGCAAAGCGCACCTTTATTGCGTTGACAGCGAGGGCGAGTATACCCTGCTGGAGAACTATGTGGAAAACGATATATTCGGCGAGGTGTTCACCATGCCGTACAGCGGACTTGGCTATGTCGCCGAGGCTGACTCGGACTGCAGCGTTATGTTCTTTAAAATGAGCACCCTTTACGGCAGATGCCCCAACGCCTGCGAGCATCACACGAAGATAACCAAAAATCTCTTCGCTCTTGCGGCGAAAAAAGCGCAGACAATGGCACTCAGAATTAATATGATAAGCAAGAAGACGGTTCGTCAGAAGCTTATGAGCTATTTTGAGTATCTGTCCGAAAAGGTGGGCAGCCTGAGCTTTGAAACGGAGCTTAGCCTGTCGCAGCTTGCAAACTACCTGTGCGTCGACCGCACGAGCCTCATGCGTGAGCTTCGGCTTATGCGCGAGGAGGGGCTCATAAGCTCCAGCGGGAGGAAGATAAAGCTGCTCAACGCATAGAAGGAGTCATGTGTACCAAATGAGTAAGTTTATTGTTACGACCGACTCCGGCTGCGACCTGCCGCTTGAGTTTTGCAATGAAAGGCAGATAATCCCCATGCGCCTTAGCTACTCCGTGGATGGAGTTGAGCATAAAGATACTATGCAGCCGGCAGACCTCAAGGCGTTTTACGATGCCATGCGTGCCGGTGCAGTGCCAAAGACGAGCCAGGGAACGCCGTATCATTTTGAGCAGTTCTGGACGCCGCTTCTTGAAGAGGGCAGGAGCATTATCCACATATGCCTCGGAAGCGGGATATCTGGCACATACGCAAACGGAGTTCAGACAGCGCAAATGATGATGGCCGAGCGCGAGGGCGCGGATATCCGCATCATCGACTCGACCCTCGCCTCCGTCGGCTACGGAATGCTGGCGATGCTCGCGGCCGACATGCGCGATGCCGGCGCGACAGCCGACGAGTGCGTCACGGAGCTTGAGCGGGTCAAGGGCAATATAAACAC
>CAZQSP010000266.1:0-1143 GCA_964596085.1 uncultured Oscillospiraceae bacterium | reverse complement strand
GAAGATTCCTTTTGAGCTGGAAAGCTTTGGCGGATTTTATTCCGGAGAAAAGTACAATTATATCGTATTTGGACAGAAGAATAATGAGGAAAGCGATACCAAAGAAGTAATAAGAGTCGTAAAGTACGACAAAAGCTTCAACAGAATTTCATCGGCTGCGGTAAAAAATTGTTATACGATAGAGCCGTTCCGCCATTCCGGTACGAGGCTTGAAGAAGCCAACGGGCAGCTGGTGCTTCATACATCACGTCTGCGTTACGCTTCTGCCGACGGTTTGAATCATCAATCTCAGCTAACCGTAGTGATCAACACTGATACCATGAGCGTTGTCAATGACCTGTCAAAATTTCAGGCGAATCATGTCAGCCATTCCTTTAATCAGTTTGTAAGGTTTGACGGGGACACTCATGTACTTGTAGATCACGGAGATGCATATCCGAGAAGCATTGTGCTGAACAAGTATAACGGCAGCAAATATACGGAAACTGAGCTTTTCACCATTCCGGGCAATGTAGGTGCCAACTGCACAGGCGTAACGGTGGGAGGCTTTGAAGTATCCGAGGACAATTATCTTGTTGCGATAAATACGATAGATCACAGCAAGGTAAGGAGCTATACGAGCTACACGATGCAGGGCTTAGGTCAGGACGAGCGAGATGTCGTTTTGCTTGTGAGTGAAAAAAGCAATACAAGTGCTGCGGGAGTCAGGAAGATACGTTTTACGGATTATACGGGCAAGGACAAGCTTGCAGGGACACCATTTTTGGTAAAAGTATCAGATGACCGCTTCGCACTGTTATGGACTGAATACAGCTATGACGATGAAGAAGAAACTTCATATAACGGAGTTAAGTACATATTTATTGACGGAAACGGAAATCCTTTATCGAATGTGATGTACGACAAGAGTGCATATTTGCCGTTAAACTCCCAGCCTATGGTTAAAAACGGGAAGATAGCCTGGTATGTGGGTAAGACTAAGGAAAAAAGAACCATATATGCCATAGATGCAGGAGCTGAGTTGACAACGGACAGCAGTAATGATATTACCGTCAGCGGAGTCAAAGACGGCAGCACATATAAAAAGCCGGCAGCTGTTTCGATTTCATCTGTAAGTGGGATAAAGTCAGCGGTTTACCAAAA
>CAZQSP010000265.1:0-1156 GCA_964596085.1 uncultured Oscillospiraceae bacterium | reverse complement strand
TTGCCCGAAAGCATCTTCATTGATAAGGGTAGGTGCAAGCTCGTAGAAACGATAACCATTTAATGTATTATTTATTGTTGCAATACCATTTTCATCCTTATTGTCTAAAATCATATCAAGACGTGGCTTACACAAAGAGTACGCATTTTCTTTTTCCATTTCAATACCAATAAAATTATATCCGTTTTTAAGGCATACAGCAGGTGTAGTGCCTGAACCTAAAAAAGAATCCAAAACATAATCATCTTTACCTATGTTTGCTAACTTTAGCAAGAAATCAATCCATGTTTCAGGCTTTTTACCACCATTAAAATATCCATATCCCTCATATCCTGCATTATTAAAAGCAAGAGTCATATCATAAAAGTTAGGATAAGGCAATCCTTTATCCACCTTAGATTTTAAAGGTAATCCTTGGAAATAGAAACCGTTTTTTGATTTTTCTTTTTCAGGTTGCATTATATATCTATATCCTAATCCATCACCATTAATTCCCATACCTATTACTTTATAAAGAGTTCCTAAGCCATCAGACTCACGTCTTTCACGCAAGTAAAATTCATAATATTCAGATGCAGAACCTTTTTGTGTTATTAAGCTGCCACGGATTTGATATTGTTTAAAATGACCTTCTCCATCAGCGACTTTTTTATATGTCCATGCTTTAGGTGAATATATTTCTACGTCATATCCACCAATTCTTTTTATTTCGTTGGGTTTATCTAAAATTTCAACTTCCCATTTATAGTCAAGTAAAGCATTTTTTTCTTTTGGGCGACGAGAAGGAATGAAGGCTGAGCTTTTTCTATAGCATAATACTTGTTCCACGCATAATTGCCACCTAGTATCTTCACGTAAAATTCTATTTTCATGTCTTACCTTAACGTAAAATGTTGTTTCATAATTGCTTCTTCCAAAAACCTCATCACAAAGAACCTTAAGATAAGCATATTCATCATCATTTATTTGAACATAGAAAACACCATTATCACTCAATAATTTTCTCAAGAGAATTAGTCTTTCTCGCATAAGTGAAAGCCATATGCTATGTTCTACATTATCATCATAAGTATTAAAAGCTTTGCCTGTATTATAAGGTGGGTCGATATAAATACATTTAATTTTACCTGCATAATCCTTTTCAAGAGCTTTAAGA
>CAZQSP010000264.1:0-1158 GCA_964596085.1 uncultured Oscillospiraceae bacterium | reverse complement strand
TTCCCGTTTTTTACTCCCGTAACAGTCGGTTTTTTGGTATCCTTTATCGTAAATTCGAGAGTTGCGGTATTGTCATAGTAATCTGTTGCTTTTACCGTGTATTTTCCGTTCTCAGTAAGCTTCTTTGAAAAATCAAAGGATGTTTCCCTTCCGCCCGCCTTGGTGTATGTCGCAGCCTTGATTCCGCTGATATCACTTACCGAAAATGTAACAGCCTTGTTGTATTTGCTTCCTGACTTTGCTCCGCTTACGGTCGGCAGCTCTGTCTCTGCTGCCGTAGAAACCATACATTCCTGTGTTTTGCATAAGTCGGCAAGACCAAAGCTGAAAACAGCCGTCCTTCCGTCCGGTAAAATTTCTCCCGTCTCGCTGACAGCGCTTATTTTGTTCGGCATAACAAATGAAAATTCCAGCTTTGCCATCTCATCAAAGCCCTTGTCGGAGCTTTCCTTGTAGAAATCATAATAGAGCTTTTCTAGCTCCTCGTATTCAGCCCTTGTATATTCAGCAGGCATTCGGAATAAGATTCCCGTGTCACTGACGATAACATCGGTATAGCCCTCTCTCAGGCTCTCCGCCAGCTCATCGGAGTTAAGAAACTCGCCTGACAGCTCCAAGCGATAGTACTCTACGCCATTCCTGCTTACCACCTCAGGTGCTTCACCTGCGAAAATATCTTCGCTGCTGCCATCCTCCGCAAACTGTTCCATATATTTGTCATATTTGTCCTTTTCAGCCTCGATGACCGCCTGCATCGTTCCCGACCCGTCTGCGTTCAAAACAATACTCATACCCGAATAGACACAGCCGCTGAGACTGAAAGCCAGCATAATTGATAAGGTCACGGCAATTATTCTTTTCTTAATTCCGTTGATGCTCATTTTTCTTCCTTTCATTTTGCCTTACTGTTCTTGAATCTTTTCCTATTATGATAGCACAGTTTACATTCGCAAACAAGATTTAATAGCAAAATGGCAATAAATAAGCTCAGCTCTCTGTGCATTCCATCCCCTGTCCTCGGCACCATATATTGCTTTTGCGGCTTGCTCGGCTTTTCAGGCTCCTTCCTTGGCTTTTCTATCGCTTCCTCTACCTCCTGCCTTCCATTCTCCATCGTGACCGTATATATATCCGGTGTATCGCTTCCTACCATAAACT
>CAZQSP010000263.1:0-1169 GCA_964596085.1 uncultured Oscillospiraceae bacterium | reverse complement strand
GGCGGGCCTGATGGTGAAATCGGTGCTTCTCTGCGTTATCTGAGCCAGCGTTATTCCATGAATAACCGCAATGCTGCCGGCATTCTTACGGACATCGGCACCGAGGAAATCGGGCATCTTGAGATGGTTGCCACTATAGTTCATCAGCTCACAAGGAGCATGAGTATGCAGCAGATCAAGGATGCCGGCTTTGAAACCTATTTCGTTGATCATACCGCCGGCGTTTACGCACAGGCTGCCGCAGGCTTTCCTTTCGATGCTCTTTGCTTTGCCTCCAAGGGCGATGCCATCACCGACCTCAGCGAAAATATGGCTGCCGAGCAAAAAGCCCGCACCACCTACGATAACATCATCAGGCTGTGCGACGATCCCGACGTGCTTGACCCTATACGCTTCCTCAGAGAGCGTGAAGTCGTACACTATCAAAGATTTGGCGAGGCTCTCAGGCTTATCCAGGATGAGCTTGACAGCAAGAATTTCTATGCAATAAATCCTGAATTTGATATGTAGGAATCGGCAGCGATTCCCCGTCGGCGGAGCTCCGCCAATACAGCGGCAAAACCGCAGAACCCTTTACGGCTCTGCGGTTTTGTTCATTACTTATATACCTGCACTTGGTTATTGCTTGTTCTTTTTGACTTGAGCAGGCTGCGAAAATTACATCATTCCCATGCCGCCCATGCCGGGAGCACCTGCGCCGCCCATAGCTACAGGAGGTGCCGGCTCCTTGATATCTACGATACCTGCCTCTGTGGTGAGCAGCATTGCGGATGCGGATGCTGCGTTCTGAAGTGCGCTTCTTGTAACCTTGGCAGGGTCTACGATACCTGCCTCGATCATATTTACATATTCCTCCGTTGCCGCATTGAGACCAACGCCCACGCCTGAGCTCTTAACCTCTGCAACTACCACGCTGCCTTCAAGGCCTGCATTTTCTGCAATCTGTCTTACAGGCTCCTCGAGAGCACGCTTGATGATAACAGCACCTGTTTTTACATCGCCGGAAAGAGTGTCCACATAAGCGGTAACTGCCGGAATTGCATTTACCAGAGCAACCCCGCCGCCGGATACTATACCTTCCTCAACAGCAGCCTTGGTTGCGTTCAGAGCATCCTCGATTCTCAGCTTTCTTTCCTTAAGCTCTGTTTCTGTAGCAGCACCTACCTTGA
>CAZQSP010000262.1:0-1176 GCA_964596085.1 uncultured Oscillospiraceae bacterium | reverse complement strand
CAAAGTAGAAAACATACAGCTGCAGCAGAATGGGGGTGCCCCGGATGACCTCCACGTACAGCGAAGAGAGCCAGCGCAGGACGGAAATCTTGGACATTTTCAGCATGGCGATGACGGTGCCCAGCACCGTACCCAGGGCCACGGAAATGCAGGTGAGGATCAGGGTGTTCTTCAGACCGGTCAGCAGGAAGATCTTCCAGTACTGCTGCATGATCTTGATAATGTTGGGGATAATCAGGCTAAAATCCATGTTATTGTCGTCCTTTCAAAAACATTCATGGGAAATTCAGTATCAATTACAAATTACGAATTACAAATTATAACTTTTTAATCCATCGACGGGCGGGGAATTTATAATTCGTAATTTGTAATTCGGAAAACCAGGCGAAGGGAGGGCCGAAGCCCTCCCCTGCGGGGCATGAATTACTCAGTAATGGGGTTGCCGTACTCGTCGAAGGACTGGTCGATGCCGGCGGTATTCTTGGCTTCCTCGTACCAGCCGGCCCACTGATCGGCGCAGGCGGCGATGGCCTCGTTGATGGCCTCCAGCATGGCATCATTGCCCTTCTGGATCAGGACCACGTTGCCCTCGTCCTCGGTGTCGAAGACAAAGCCGCTCTTGGCGATATCGGGGTTGGCGGCAATGATGGCGTCGGCGTTGCCGTCAGCCACGGCCACGCACTCAAAGTCACCGCTCTTGAGCTGCAGGACGGCAGTGCCAATGTCGGAGAAGGGAATCAGCTGAGCCTCGGGCAGCTGCTCGGCAACCAGGCCCTGCTGCAGGGAGGCGTTCTGGGCACCAATCTTCACGCCCTTGACGCTTTCAGCGGTGGCGTACTTGTCACCATTGGAAGCCAGGGTGATGAGGACGTGATCGCTCTCGTTGTCACCGGCGATGTACTCATCGGACAGGTTGTAGTTCTCGGCACGCTCGGGAGTCGCGGAGAAGCCGGAAATGGACACGTCCACAACACCGGCGTAAACGGCGGTCTGGCAGGCGTCAAAGCTCATGGGCATGATCTGCAGCTCCAGGCCCAGGTATTCAGCCACGAACTTGGAAAGGGTGATGTCGAAGCCGACATACATGTCCTGGCCTTCCTTGCTGGGGTCCACGAACTCCATGGGAGCGAAGTCCGGGGAGACGGCCACGGTGAGGACACCGGGGGTGACGGTCTT
>CAZQSP010000261.1:0-1182 GCA_964596085.1 uncultured Oscillospiraceae bacterium | reverse complement strand
ATAAGGAAGCACCAGCGTTTCGATATCCTCGGTGCTGTTATCCTCATAGGTCACATGGTCACGCAGATACAGGATACCTGCCGTGGAGCCTGCATTGCCGATAACCTCACCTGTTTTCCAACGGTCGGAAGCATAGCCGTCACCGACGCACAGTCCGCCGTAGATTCCCGCCTCAGCCACAGGCGCAAAAGCCCTTGCGAAAGCATCGGAGCTTGCATTGATTTTGCCGTCAACAATAAAATCCTCACCCAAAGCCTTCATATTGGCAAGGAAATAATGATAGAAGTCGTTGATTTGGAACATAGTGTTGCCGTCATAGCGGTCATAGTACGAATTACAAGCGGACATTAACGACTCGACTG
Source organism: uncultured Oscillospiraceae bacterium (assembly GCA_964596085.1). Taxonomy (GTDB): domain Bacteria; phylum Bacillota; class Clostridia; order Peptostreptococcales; family Anaerovoracaceae; genus CAG-238. Next base: position 820 of record CAZQSP010000261.1, on the reverse strand, counting down.
ATGAGAAACAGTCAATGCCAACACCGGAATCAGCCGAAAAACGATCAAAAATTGTTTTGTTGACGAAAACCAGCTCGCTGGATTTGGCGATGGGCAGCATCAAAAGCTTGTCACCGAAATACCCCTCACTGAGGAAATCCTCACGGTATGCGGACAGCTCACCCTTATCAAAATATTCGGAAAAATCCAGTAAAGCATCGTCTGCAAAGGACTCGGCGATTCTCGGATAAGCCACAAAGAGGTCGGGAAGCTCCGGCGCACCCGGCTCAGCGTTCAGGCTTTCTGTAAGGGTTGCATCAATATTGGAGGAGTCCGTGACCATCTCTACCTTTACCAACACACCGGTTTCCTTGCCCGTGGTATTATTAAATTCATCAATTACATCGTTTAGCGGTGAAGATGTCTGACTGCCGTATACGTGCCAAATCGTCAGAGAAACAGGGTCATCGGCAGACAGGCTTGATTGACTGCCGCAGCCGCTGAGGCTTACGAATAAAAATAAGATTGCAAGTGCTAAAATAGCTGTTTTTTTCATTTGTTTCCTCCCCGAAAAATGTATATATGAAGTATATCACAACACGGCTGATTTAGAAAGTGAAAAAAACGAAATGTCGCAGACTCGCGGAGCAGATGCGTGCACGCTCGTTTTCTTATTTTTCTTATAAATTGCACTTAGGGCTTGCATTTTGCAACAAATGAGGTATAATTATATTTGCTTGATAGTTTAGAAATACTAAACTCAAAGTTTATTATTAGAAAGAAGGGATCCGAAATTGGAGATCGGAGCTAAAATAAAAGAGCTGCGTATGCTTAACGGGCT
>CAZQSP010000260.1:0-1198 GCA_964596085.1 uncultured Oscillospiraceae bacterium | reverse complement strand
GCAAAGGCCTGTGAGGCAGAGGGTGCGGACGGTATCAGCATGATAAATACAATGCTCGGAATGAGGATAGACCTCAGAACCAAAAAGCCTGTGATTGCTAACAAAATGGGAGGCTTTTCGGGTCATGCGATTCTGCCGATTGCTCTCAGAATGGTATGGCAGGTATATGAAGCCGTAAAAATTCCTATTGTGGGCATGGGCGGCGTGAGCAGTGCCGCTGAAGTCATAGAAATGATGCTTGCGGGTGCAGCAGCCGTTGAAATCGGTGCGGCAAACCTGATCGACCCGTTTATATGCAAAAAAATAATCGACGAGCTTCCGTCGGAATGTGAGAAATACGGAATTAAAAATCTGAGTGAAATTATAGGAGGAGCTCACTAATGGGAAAAGATGTTATAGTAGCGTGTGATTTTGCCACGGCAGAAGAAACCTTTCGTTTTTTAGACAAATTTACAGGTAAAAAGCCGTATGTCAAAATCGGTATGGAGCTGTACTATGCACAGGGACCGCAGATAGTCAGAGAAATCAAGGCAAGGGGACACAAAATCTTCTTGGATTTGAAGCTGCATGATATTCCAAACACGGTAAAAAAGGCTATGAGCGTGCTTTCGCAGCTCGATGTCGATATGTGTAACCTTCACGCGGGCGGTACCGTGGCTATGATGGAGGCAGCGATTGAGGGCTTGACAAGAGCTGACGGAACAAGACCCCTGCTCATTGCTGTAACTCAGCTTACCTCGACGGACGAAACAAGAATGAGACAGGATTTGCTGATAGAAAGACCGCTCGAGGAGGTAGTGGCGCACTATGCCGCAAATGCGAGGAAGGCAGGGCTTGACGGTGTGGTATGCTCGCCGCTTGAGGCAGCGACCGTGCACGAAAAATGCGGCAGCAGCTTCCTTACGGTAACTCCGGGAGTGAGATTTGCCGATGGTGATGCAGGAGACCAGGTACGCATAACAACTCCGCAGAGAGCCAAGGAAATCGGTTCCGACTATATTGTGGTCGGACGTCCTATAACACAGGCTGACGATCCGGTTGCGGCATACGAAAGCTGCCTTGCAGAATTTGTGGGATAAAATTTTTATGGAAAAGGAGATAAAGATGGAGCTAAAACAGGAAGTAGCAAAGGGTCTTTTGTCAATCGAGGCAGTATTTCTAAGACCTGAGGAGCCGTTCACATGGGCAAGCGGCATTA
>CAZQSP010000259.1:0-1217 GCA_964596085.1 uncultured Oscillospiraceae bacterium | reverse complement strand
TCTACCGCTACATCTACAGCGCCCTGTATACCTTTTTTGAGCTCCATAGGGTTAGCACCCGCTGCCACATTCTTGAAGCCCTCTTTGACGATAATCTGTGCGAGCAGCGTTGCCGTTGTGGTTCCGTCACCTGCGACATCGTTTGTCTTGGAGGCAACCTCTTTGACAACCTGCGCTCCCATATTCTCGGTAGCATCCTCAAGCTCGATTTCTCTTGCGATGGTAACACCGTCGTTTGTGATCAGCGGTGAACCGAAGCTCTTGTTGATAAGAACATTGCGACCTTTAGGGCCCAAGGTTATCTTGACCGTATCTGCTAATTTGTCAACACCTGCCTGCAGCTTGCGTCTTGCATCTTCTCCGTAAAAAATTTCTTTTGCCATTTCAAAACTCCCCTTTCACTATTCTACGACTGCCAAAATGTCGTCCTGTCTCATAATTGTGTATTCTTCGCCTTCGTACTTGATTTCCGTTCCGCCGTACTTGCTGAAAACAACCTTGTCGCCTACTTTAAGCTCCATGGTAACATCCTTGGTTCCCGGACCTACTGCCACAACCTCCGCAAGCTGCGGTCTTTCCTTTGCTGCGCTTGTCAGAATAAGACCGCCCTGTGTCTTTTCTTCAGCTTCTGACTTTTTGATGACAACTCTGTCAGCCAATGGTTTAATTCCTATCATTTATCAATACCTCCGTTTTATAGTCTTTTACATTTTGTTCTTAGCACTCTTTGTCATTGAGTGCTAACATAGTTTTATTATACCAATTATGCACGGATTGTCAATAGCTTATATTGCGTTTTTTTGATATTTCGCTGTGAAGTTTCTGTGAACAGGCGGAGGTCTTTACTCGTTCAAGCCCCTTATATAATAGAAAAGGTACTGCTGTGCGACTCCTCCGTAGGGCGCAAAGCTTTCCCTTGCAAGGCTGCTCATCTGCTGTACGTTCTTCTCATCTATACCGTAAAGTCTATGCATTACCCGCCGCATCCATACATCAATCGGGAAAGCATCCAAAAAACCAAGTCCAAACAGCGCCACACAGCTTGCCACCTTGGGGCCGACACCGGTAAAGGCTCTCAGCTCCCGTACAGCCTCATCGAAGGACTCACATTTTTTGAGTCGAGCCTCAACTGCCTCCTTGCCACCCTCTGCAATAACCTTGCGTGCCGTCTCGATCAAGTATGGCGCCCTGTAGCCGAGTCTGCACACCGCAAGCTC
>CAZQSP010000258.1:0-1222 GCA_964596085.1 uncultured Oscillospiraceae bacterium | reverse complement strand
GCTGCGACTGCCGCCGCTGCATTCTGCATCCGCTCGAAAAGCGGGACTGTCGCAAAAATGAGGTCACGGACTACTGTGCCGATATGTGCGTGCTGTTGTCATACTATAAATGCAAGGATGACTGGAAGGATGAGCACAAGCTGAGGGCACGTGTGGCAATGCTGCTGCTATCACGCAAGGCAAAACGAGTTGCGGCGCGCTATCCGGAGAAAGCCGAATTTATCGAGAAAAAAATGAATATGCTCGACATAGTTGAAAATGCTAAAAATGTGCCCGTAGACAAGGTCGCAAAGGTTTTCGGTGAAGTTATGGCAGAGCTGTTCGTTTACAAGGATGATTTTTGGAAGGACGAGCTTTATAAGCTGGGCTTTTATTTGGGTAAATTCATATATCTGCTCGATGCCTACGAGGATATAGAGCAGGACATAAAGACCGGCGATTACAATCCGTTCAAGCAGCTTTACGGCGGTGAGGGCTTTGACGATCAGGTATTGAACCTGCTTTTGCTGATGATAGGCGAGTGTACGGATGCGTTCGAAAGACTGCCGCTTGTGGAAAATGTAGAGATACTCAGAAACATTTTGTATTCGGGCGTATGGGTGCGTTACGGCAAGGCAAAGGCTGATAAAATAAGTAATGCCGAAAAGACAGTTAAATAAAGGATGAGGTGCTTTGTACCTATCACGGGTGCAAAAATCTGACTGAAGGATTAAAGAAAGAGAGAAGAGAAATAGATGGATCCGTATAAGGTGCTGGGCGTTTCTTATGATGCCACGGAGGATGAAATAAAAAAAGCATATCGCAGCCTGAGCCGCAAGTATCACCCTGATGCGAATGTCGGAAAAGCTAACCAAAAGGAGCTTGAGGAAAAGTTTAAGGAGGTTCAGCAGGCATACAGCATGATAATGGATCAGAAGCAGGGAAAGAGCCAGGCACAGCAGGGCTACGGCTACGGAGGCTTCGGAGGTCAGACAGGCGGAAACGCAGGCTACGGAGGCTTCGGAGGAGATCCGTTCGGCGGATTTTGGGGCTTCGGGGGAGGCTTTGGAGGAAACAGCGGCTTCGGAGGCGGTGCGGCTCAGCAGACCGAAACAAAGGACGAGCAGTATCTCAGAGCTGCACTTAACTATATACAGAACGGATATTACCGCGAGGGCTTGAATGTGCTTGAACAGGTGCAGGATAGGCGCGGACAGTGGTACTACTACAGCGCGGTTGCCAA
>CAZQSP010000257.1:0-1223 GCA_964596085.1 uncultured Oscillospiraceae bacterium | reverse complement strand
CTCTCCGATACCAAAACCATCGATCAGGGCCGGGCCCTGGCGGCCCTTGGGGAGGCCAAGCGACTGGCGGGACGGGTGCTGTGGCTGAATCCCATCCCCCAGGGAAAGTGGCAATATCTCCACTCCGTCCAGCAGACCCGGCAAATGGTGACCATGGTCCCCTGCAGTACCTTGAAGGAGCTCTCCACCGCCTGCCGCCGGCTGACGAGCTGAAAATACCCCCACCGGATTTCTTTCCGGCGGGGGTATCGCTTTGTTGGTCAATCCATAACGTCTGCAAAAGAAAAAGCTATGACTTTTTCCAGCTCCTCCAGGGACAACTCTACCTGATAGCCGATTTTTCCGGCGCTGAACAGGATTGTGTCAAATCCCTGGGCGGTGCTGTCGATGACTGTGGGAAAGGGCTTTTTCATGCCGATGGGAGAACAGCCGCCATGGATGTAGCCAGTCAGCGGCAGAAGGGACTTTGCTTTCAGCATTTCCAGCTTCTTTTCCCCCACTGCCTGGGCGGCCTTTTTCAGATTCAGCTCCCGGCACACCGGCACCAGAAAGACATAATGCTGCTTTGCGGTGCTTTCGGTAACCAGGGTTTTGAAAACCTGGTTAGGGTCCTGACCCAACACCGCCGCCACCTCCATGCCGCTGATGGCATCGGTATCGGCGTAGGAGTGAGGGGTATAGACTGCCTTTTTCTGGTCCAGCAGCCGCATAACGTTGGTTTTGTTCATGCTTTTCATTTAAAACTCTCCCGCATCGAACATGACGGCAGACAGGGCGCACAGCGGGGCGGTTTCACAGCGGAGAATCCGTCTGCCCAGGGTGCAGACCCGAAGTCCTGCCTCCATGGCCTGGGCCACCTCCTTTTCCTCCAGGCCGCCCTCGGGGCCTGTCAGAAGACTTACCGTCTGATAATCGCCCTCCAGGGCCATTTTCAGGGTGGTTGCCCGCTCATTTTCGTAAAACAGCAGGGCCTTGTCCGCCTGGGCCGCCCGAGTCAGGGCCTGGGCGTAGCTGCTGAGGGTCACCACCTGGGGAATCCGGCCCCGGCCGGATTGCTCCGCGGCAGAGGCGGCGATTTTCTGCCAGCGCTCCAGCTTCTTCCGGATGGCCTTGTCATCAGGCCGGGAGACACACCGGGCGGAGGGGAATACCACGATCTCATAGGCTCCAAGCTCCGTGGCCTTCTGGATCACATGCTCCAGCTTGTCCCCCTTGGGGAAGGC
>CAZQSP010000256.1:0-1233 GCA_964596085.1 uncultured Oscillospiraceae bacterium | reverse complement strand
GTCCTGTCCGTATCGTCGATATATACCTCCACACTGTTTACGCTGTTTCTGCCGTTCATATTCAGTGCATTCTTGTACGGTATATATATGCTGCCGTCAGTCTGCGAAACGCCTACCATCATCGTCATCATAGTATCGTCGGGATCGCAGAGTCCTACGACTGTGTAGCTTATACCGCCTACTCGAATCGTCTTGCCGAGTGGGTCTTCACCGAGGAAAAAGGTCTTTGCAAGTGTATCATCTATAAGACACACCTTTACCGTTCCGTCCATATCCTGTGCGGTAAAGGCTCTGCCGTAGGTTACCATCTCGTTATTTTTCTCAAAAAAAGTCTCGTTTTTCCCTGTGACGGTAACATCATCGCTGACGTAATCATTTCTTACAACCTTTGAAAAAACACTGACCGAGGGTGCTATGCCCTTGACATTCTCCATCGCCTCTATTTCCTCGAGGTTTGTTTCGGTCAGCCCCGATTTGAGCGGAGTGCCTGTCGCATTTATTGTGACGGTGCCCGCACCGAGGTTTGAAAATTCGTTCATCATATAGTCGGTAACCGCTGAAACGGTTGTAACAAGCGCGATAACCGCCGCAACACCGATTATGATGCCGAGCGTGGTCAGAAATGAGCGCATCTTGTTTGAGAGTATGTTCTGCACCGACATTTTTACGCTCTGCTTCAGCATTCCCATTTTAGGCATCCTCCAGACCTCCCTCGCTTATATTTCCGTCGAGTATCCTTACTATACGTCTTGCGTGGCTTGCGATCTTCGCATCGTGCGTTATCATTATAATCGTTCTGCCCTCTGCATTCAGCTCGTTGAAAATATCCATCACCTGTGCGCCGGTCCTTTGATCCAGTGCTCCGGTCGGCTCGTCTGCCAAAAGTATGGTCGGATTGGTTGAAATGGCTCTTGCTATCGCAACTCTCTGCTGCTGACCGCCGGACATCTGATTTGGGAAGTGATACATCTTGTCCTCCAGTCCCACACGGGCAAGCATTTCCTTTGCCCTTTCTTCCCTCTCCCTAGCTCCCATACCTGCATATATAAGCGGCAGCATAACATTATCGAGTGCTGTCTGTCTTTGGAGCAGATAGAAGGACTGGAATATAAAGCCTATTTCCTTGCTTCTGATATGTGCCAGGGTTTTTTCGTTTTGATTGAATATATGTCTGCCCGAAAGGTAATAATCCCCCGAGGTCGGAGTATCTAGGCAGCCGATTATGTTCATCAG
>CAZQSP010000255.1:0-1237 GCA_964596085.1 uncultured Oscillospiraceae bacterium | reverse complement strand
TCCTCGAAGTGAGTACGGTTAAATCTGATGTAAAGCTCTTTCAGGTTTCGCATTTCTTCCAGTTCTGGCACAAGATGAAATAGCCGCGCTTCTTTTTCATAGAGGGACATAAAGTACCTGAAGTGAGAATCCACCTTCATCTCTTGGGAGTAGTCGATATTATCCTGGTTTGTCAGTACGAGCCAGGAGTATTTTTTTAGTATGTAAACTTCGTCAGACTGGTGCATTGTCAGCTCTCTCATTGCAGCGGTCTCTCTCTGCTCATGTAGCTCCTGATCCCTTTTCAGATATTGTCTGGTGATGGCACGGATATACTTGTGTATTTCGTTGATGATCCAGTGCACGACGTGGAAGGAATCCACTGCAACTACGGCGTTTGGAAAGTATTTGGCAGCATAGTTGATGAAGGGCTTGTACATGTCTGTAATCAGGTATTTTACCTTTCTGCGTTCGGATATATCGATAGATGCAAAGTATTGCTCAGTGACGATCTGTCTTCTGCTAGATAGAATGTCTATGGGCTCTCTCGTAATGAAGTCATGGATAACCAACGCATATTTTCCATTACGTCCATCTTTGATATATATTTCATCGATGGACAGGACCTCTCCGAAAGGAAGCCTTTCCATGTGGATGTAACGCTTGAATACATTGTGAACATAGGAAGGCGATACCTTGAATTTGCGCGCAATTGCAGAGAAGGTAAGAGTATGGTCACGAAAAGCTTCAATGATCAGGAAGTCGGTTGCATTGGTAACCCTGCGATACTTATCAACGAAGTTGAATGCATCCGTCTCCATGTGATGGCAGTTTGGATTAATACACTGATATCTGCGGCAGTGAAGTTCTAGTTCAAGCCGGTATCCGTCCAGGAGCATCTGGTGTTTTACGGTCCGGATCCGGACTCCTTTTGAATGCATGCGGTAGCTGCATAGAGGACAGTATTTCTCTGTAGGTTTCTTTTCGAGGGAGACGACCTTTGTATGTCTGTCGGAAATACTGACTGATGTAATGACGCAATCGTCTTCTAAATTAAGCAGTTTTATGATATCGTTATTCATATCAGTTTCTCCTTTGTAATGAATTGTTGCAGATTCTATGATAAAGGGAAACTGAAAAAGAGGAAATCTGATCTGTATAAAAACAGTTAGATTTCCTCTTTGATTTTCTTTGCATAATGTGGTGAGAAACTTAGTCATCCCACCATGCTAGCCCACCACTTTGTGCAACCCACCAT
>CAZQSP010000254.1:0-1238 GCA_964596085.1 uncultured Oscillospiraceae bacterium | reverse complement strand
CCTGAAGCTGTAAGAAAAGCTGAAGAAGATGCAAAGAAGAATTTAATATATGTTCCTACAGTAGGAACAACAGTACCTCACAGAAACTTAGGCGTTTTCGGAGCAGGCAGAGTTCTCATCATGCCGGCTGCACAAGGTACCGGAGTTATCGCAGGTTCATCGGTTCGTACCGTTCTTGAAGCTGCCGGTATCAAAGACGTAAGAGCAAAATCAATCGGCTCCAACAACACAGGAAACATGGCTTATGCAACACTTGAAGGCTTAAAGGGCATGATGACTGTGGAAAAGGTTGCTAAGCTGAGAGGAAAGACAAAAGAAGAAATCTTGGGATAGGAGGATACGCGAAATGGCAAAAATGATTAAAATCACTTTAACAAAGAGCACAATCGGCGCTTCCCCTAAACAAAGAAAAGTTGTTGAAGCGTTAGGACTCAGAAAGATGCACCATTCAGTAGAATTGGCAGACACTCCGCAGACTCGCGGTGCTGTAGCTAAGGTGTCACATCTTGTAACTGTTGAAGAAGTATAGGAGGTGCATTCAGATGAAATTACACGAATTAAGAGCGGCAGAAGGCTCCACCAGAGCACCTAAGAGAAAAGGCCGCGGCACCGGTTCCGGCAACGGAACGACAGCCGGCAGAGGCATGAACGGTCAGAACTCCAGATCCGGCGGCGGTGTACGTCTCGGCTTTGAAGGTGGACAGATGCCGTTATACAGAAGATTACCTAAGCGCGGTTTCACAAATATTTGGGGAACCGAGTACACAATCGTAAATGTAGATACGCTGAACAGGTTTGAAGCAGGTACGGTTGTTAATCAAGCAGCTCTTGAAGCTGCCGGAATCGTTAAGCAGGTTAAAGACGGAATCAAAATTCTCGGCGAGGGTGAGCTGAAGGTTGCTTTAACGGTTCAGGCTGCAAAGTTCAGCAAGACTGCCGTAGAAAAGATCGAAGCTGCTGGAGGAAAGGCAGAGGTGATTTAGTATGGGTATGTTAAAGACAGTTGCTCAAGCATGGAAGGTTGCGGAAATCAGAAGCAAAATGATTTTCACATTGCTTATGCTGGTAGTGTTCAGAATCGGTTCCAATATTCCGGTTCCGAACATTAACAGAAGCGTGCTTTCTGAAATGTTTGCAGGTGAAACAGGACTCTTCGATTTGTTCGACCTGTTCTCCGGCGGATCTTTCAGTAACTTCACGATATTTGCATTGAGTATTACACCATACATCACTGCATC
>CAZQSP010000253.1:0-1242 GCA_964596085.1 uncultured Oscillospiraceae bacterium | reverse complement strand
CTGTCCACACTACGGGAAACAGCCATCCCGGCGGGGAAAGAGGCGGCTGATTCAGAGAGGCAAAGGCCTTCATGCCGCTGCCCGTAAGCAACGCCGCCAGACCGCCCACAGCCAGGGGAAGCCCCAGGCACAGCAGCAGTTTTTTGGTATTTCGGTTCATCCCATCGCCTCCATGCTTTATTGTATGGAGGCGATGGGCCCTTTATGCGCTTTTCAGCCCTTGGCACGCTTGGCGGCTTCCTCCCGCTGGCGGCAGGTCTCCGCCCAACTGGGAAGCTCACGCAGCATTTTTGCCAGGTCCTTCATGGCCCCGGGGATGTCAATGTTCTGGGGGCAGATCTGGGTGCAGGCCCCGCAGGCCAGGCAGGCGGTGGGCTTCTTGTCCTCCGGCAGGAATTCCACCCGGATGGCGGCGTTGACGGTGGGATGGAAGCGGAGCTCGTTATACACCCGGATCAGGCCGGGAATATCCAGCCCCTGGGGGCAACCGTCGCAGCAGTAGCGGCAGCCGGTGCAGGGAATGGATTTTTTCAGTCCCTCGGCGATGTCCAGCAGCAGCTGGACCTCCTGGGCATTCAGGGGCGTGCCGCCGGAGAAGGTTGCCACATTTTCCTCCATCTGGGCCATGTTGGACATGCCGCTGAGGACCATGGTCACACCGGGGATGGTTTCCAGGAACCGGAAGCCCCAGGCGGCAGTGGATTCCTGGGGCCGCAGGGCCCGGAGCTTGGCGGTGTTTTCCTCGGAAAGAGCAGCCAGGCTTCCGCCCCGGACGGGCTCCATGACCCACACGGGGATGTTCCATTTTGCCAGCAGCTCGCACTTGCCCTTGGCGTCCTGCAGCGTCCAGTCCAGATAGTTCAGCTGGATCTGGCAGAATTCCATATCCTGGCCATAGAGCTCCAGGAAACGCTTCAGGGTGGGGGTTTCGGCGTGGGAGCTAAAGCCCAGATGCTTGATCCGGCCCAGGCGTTTCTGCTCTTTCAGGTAAGGAATAATATTCCAGCGGGGGTCCATGTAGGTCTCAATGGATTTTTCGTTGACGTTGTGCAGCAGGTAAAAGTCAAAATAGTCCACGCCGCATTTTTCCAGCTGCTCCTCGAAAATCACCTCCGGGTGGTGGCCCGTAGAGATAATCTGGTGGCCGGGGTACTTGGTGGCGAGGTAAAAGCTGTCCCGGGGATATTCCTTCAGCACCCGGCCCATGACCCGTTCAGATTCGCCGCCGTGGTAGGGGTAGGC
>CAZQSP010000252.1:0-1250 GCA_964596085.1 uncultured Oscillospiraceae bacterium | reverse complement strand
CATTGGTGAAAACTCCGTCCTGTCCGAAGGTGTATTCACGCAGCAGGAAATACTTGAGCGCATCAATTCCGTATCTTTCAATCAAGATAACAGGGTCGATAACATCCGAGCCCTTGGCAGCCTTGGACTTGGAAACCTTTTCACCGCCCATCAGCAGCCAGCCGTGTCCTCTTACCTGCTTAGGCAGAGGCAGACCCGCACTCATCAGCATTGCAGGCCAAATGATGCTGTGAAAACGCACGATTTCCTTGCCTACCAGATGCACGTCCGCAGGCCAATATTTATCGTAAAGCTCGGGCTCATCGGGATAACCCAGTGCAGTGATATAGTTTGTCAGAGCATCGAGCCATACATAGATTACATGCCTTTCGTCGATAGGAACAGGTATGCCCCAGTCGAAGGTTGAACGAGAAATGCAAAGGTCATCAAGCCCCTGCTTGATGAACGAAATCATCTCGTTTCTGCGGCTGTCCGGCTGCAAAAAATCAGGATTTGTTTCAAACAGCTCCAAAAGTGCCGGTGCATATTTTGAAAGCTTGAAGAAGTATGCCTCCTCCTTTGCCGGCTGTACAGGTCTGCCGCAGTCAGGGCAGCAGCCGTTCACAAGCTGACTCTCCGTCCAAAAGCTCTCGCAAGGTGTACAGTACATACCCTCATATTCGCCCTTGTAGATGTCGCCGTTTTCGTACATCTTCATAAAAATATCCTGAACACGCTTGATGTGTCTTGGCTCCGTGGTTCTGATAAAATCATCATTGGAAATCTCCATCTTGTCCCAAAGCCTTCTGATTCCGTCAACCACCTCGTCCACATATGCCTGAGGGCTTACTCCCTTTTCGTCGGCAATAGTCTGTATCTTCTGACCGTGTTCATCCGTTCCCGTAAGGAATCTTACATCATAGCCGCAGAGTCTCTTGAATCTTGCCATGGCATCTGCCATTACCGTGCAGTAGGTGTGCCCGATGTGCAGATTCGAGCTCGGATAATATATCGGTGTGGTGATGTAATACGTTCCTTTTTTCTCTGTCATTTTATTCTTCCTCCTCGTTTTCCTGCGGATACACCTTGGACATAGTCTTGTCCGTCAGTGCAATGAGTGCCACGCCCGCCGCCAGGAAAGCCGCCATCGTCCTTCCCAAGGTCTTAGCAACCTGCTTACCGCTTGTTTTGTTCTTCTTTCCCGGTTTTTCCGCCTCGATCATACCTCTTTTCATCTTAATACCTCCTGTGCTCCACATAGTCAACGATCA
>CAZQSP010000251.1:0-1256 GCA_964596085.1 uncultured Oscillospiraceae bacterium | reverse complement strand
GAACTATTGCCTTTACATCGTTTTTTTGGTATAATATGATGGGAGGACTGGAAGCCGACAGGCTTTCAGTCCTCCCACGCGTCTAGCGCGCCCGCAGGCGCGCAACTCCCCCGCGTCCCGCGCCCGCAGGCGCGTCCCCCGTCCCGAGCGGCCCCCCCACACATTCCCCCTTACAATCACTGTGGGGGGGCCAGCGAGTAGGCGCGTAGCGGCAGACCTGCCGCCGCGCCCAAATTGAGCGGCGGCGCTTTGCGCCGTCGCGGATACGGCGGGCGGGCACGGGGGGGCGCGCTAGCCAAGCCACAATACAGGAATTTGTCAGCGCGGGGGGTGTGCCCGCCCGCCAACCTTTTTCTTGTCTGTACGGTGTGAGCTCCCGCCTGCCCCGCATTAGAACGGGGAGGACTAGTTGTCCTCCCACGGTCTCCAATCGGGTGCATAATAATCGGCGAGGTATTCTAAGATTGATTGCCCTACCGCTTCGGGGGACATGTCGGGATAGTCGTGTGCATTTATCCCGTGGGCTAAGGCGTGACAATCCGAGCATAAAGTGATGAGATTGTGCGGCGTATTCTTGCCGCCCTTTCCACGCGGGATATAATGATGGATTTGCAGGTAACGGGAGCACCCGCACAGTGCGCACGAGAATCCGTCCCTGCGATAGATGGCTTTGCGGCGAGCGTTTGACAATTCCATGTGTGACCTCCTAAAAAAAGATGGCTTCGTCATTACGTATGAAGTCAACAGTGCGCCCGCTCGCACGAAGTGCAAGCCCGAGCGTGGGCGGCGTGGGCGGTCTTGCCGCCAAACGCCTGCCCGCCTCGGGCTATAGCCGTCGTCAAGACGGCGCGGGCGCACTCGCCTTGCTGTTGAATCATGCGTTATGCTTGAAGCCGTCTTTTTGGAGGGCGCGCGTGGGATTGGCGAACGCCGCCGCCGCCGTCGGTGTCGGGTTTACGGCGTTCGGGGCTTTAGGCTACCCTTGGGCATCAAGGGGAGCTGATACTTCCAGCCGTGTGGCCGCGTTCCGTTCGCGGCCACAGTTCGGGCGGACGTGCCGACGTCCGCCCGTCGTGCTAGAGCGGGTGATTATCAAATCCCGCTCTTGTTTGTCACACTTCGTGACGATATGACCATGTTTTCCACATGTTTTTCAACATGGGCGGCGTTCTCCCGCTCTCCCTGCGCGTAAGCGCATAATAATCATTTTTTGGAAAACCTCCCCCGTAGCTCCCCTTGATGCCCAAGGGGAGCCT
>CAZQSP010000250.1:0-1272 GCA_964596085.1 uncultured Oscillospiraceae bacterium | reverse complement strand
GTCCGACGATAAGGGTACCCTCCCACGAGGTGTATTCCGTCTCGTTTCCCTGAGCGTCGCGCGCCTTTGCTTCAATCGTATAATCGCCGCTCTCTTCAAAGACCCAGCCGAATACATCTCCGTTTTGCCAGTCCGTCTCATAGCAGAGCTCGCCGTACTTATAGAAGCGGAACTTATATTCCAGCTCGCCTTCCCCGCCGCAGGCAAACACGCGCCACTGCGCCCATTCGCCTACGGCATCCGTCTCACGGATAATATAGGTTTCCAGCACCGCGAAGGAAGCTATTTCGCCATTATCGTAAGGCAGCTCGTTATTGACGGCATAAGTTTCGGCGGGCGAACCCTTCTCTACGCACAGCATCGCGCGGGGGCTGTAGATGGTGATATCAACGCCAATCTCCGTCACGCTGGCGGGAATGTGGATTTTCTCCAGCAGGCTGCACTCGCTGAAGGCACAGAAGCCAATGTACTCGCAGCCGTCAGGAATCGAAATTTCACGGAGGCTGATGCAGCCGGTAAAGACTTCGTTGTCCAAGCCTACGAGATTCTCAGAGAGCGTTACACTGGTGAGATTTTCACACCATGCAAAGGCGCCGCCCTGAATTATTGTCACGCTGTTCGGAACGACCACTTCCGTCATGAAAGTCTGATTTATGAAGGCGTCCCAGCGAATGATTGTCACGGGATAGCTCTCGCCATCCATTTCCACGGTATCCGGAATGGTGAATTTGCCTTCGATCCTTCCATTGAAGCCGGTGATGATCGCTTCGCCGTCCTCGGAAATTTCATATTCCAGCCCGTCGGCTTCGGTAGAGCCGATGAGATAGTAATTGTACCGGTCGTACACATATTCGTGGCCGAGGGTATCCTGCGTCACGGTGACGAGCGGATCGCAGTTCTGGAAGATATTCTCGCCAATTTCTCCAAGAGAGGCCGGAAGGTTGATGGCCGCAAGGCGATGACAATCGCTGAACGCATAAGCACCCAGAGCCTCCAGACCTTCGGGAAGCTCAACCTCCTCCAAATCGCATTGCGAGAAAGCATATTCGTCGATCGTCTTGAGGGTCGTCGGCAGGCTGATCTCTCTCAGGCTGTAGCACTCCGCGAAGGGTGCGCGACCGATGTGCGTGACGCCCTCAGGAATCGTGATGCTCGTAAGGCTATGGCAGTTGGCAAATACGTAGTTATCGATCTGCGTGATATTCGCTGACAGCTCCACGCTTTCCAGATTATAGCAGGTGCCAAAGGCGTTGCCGCCGATCTCGGTCACGC
>CAZQSP010000249.1:0-1274 GCA_964596085.1 uncultured Oscillospiraceae bacterium | reverse complement strand
TCAGTCGCTTAATTAAGGAACGAATCGCGCCGCTGCCGGAGTTTGTGCTTTCGCCGATACAGGAGCAAGGCAAGAATCTGCTTCTGCTTACCGTCAACTCGGGCTCGGCAACGCCATACTTCTACAGTGCTGACGGTGTTCGGGAAGCCTATGTCCGTATAGGTAACGAAAGCATTCCGGCTCCCGATTATATGCTGCGTGAGCTTACATTGAAAGGGACAAACAACACCTTTGATTCTCTGATTACCGACTGTAAAAAATCCGACTACAGTTTTACTTTGCTTGAAGCAACATATTTGGAGCGGGCAAGCCTGCAGTTCTCGCCTACAGATTATATTTCATTTGGGCTCTGCAATCGAGACGAAATGTTGACAAATGCAGGTCGTCTGTTGGCAGATCAGCATATCGTCTACAATTCAAGAATTTTTTGCACAAGATGGAACGGCTTGTCAAAAGGCTCAATCTTTGACGATGCAATAGACGACAAGGAATATGAGGGCAATCTGATTTATTTGCTCAAAAGCGGAACTGACTTTGTACGCAACAATTCAAAGGTTCGTTTTGAAAAGAAGGCACGTTATCGCATAGACAAACCGGATTATTCTGAGCGAGCTGTGACGGAGGCACTTGTAAACGCACTCATCCACAGAGATTATTTGGTTATGGGGAGCGAGGTTCACATTGATATGTACGATGACCGTCTGGAAATTTATTCTCCCGGCGGAATGTACCGAGGAAGACCCATTCAGGATTGCAAATTAAGTGAAATTGATTCTGTACGCCGCAATCCGGTTATTGCAGATTTGTTCCATCGTATGAAATTTATGGAACGACGGGGCAGTGGCATAAAAAAAATCTTGGACGAGACAGCCAATCTCCCGGGATATACCGAAAAGCTAAAACCGACGTTTCACTCAACAAACTCGTCTTTTTTGCTTACACTGAAAAACATCAATTATTCAGCGCAGATGCAAACTGATCAAGTCAGTGATCAAGTCGGTGACCAAGTCAGTGACCAAGATATAAATGAAAAGATTTTGGAATTTTGCCGTACCGAAAAAAGTAAAAAAGAAATATGCCGACATTTGGGCTTTAGCAATCTCACGTATTTTACGCGCAAATATCTGAATCCCTTGCTTGAAAGCGGGCAACTTGCAATGACGATTCCGGACAAAGCGAAAAGCTCAAATCAAAAATATATAAAATTGTAGCTTCGTAGCAAAAGACCTCTCGGGCGTGCCCGAGAGGTCTTTATTTGATCAGTTATTTAGTTG
>CAZQSP010000248.1:0-1277 GCA_964596085.1 uncultured Oscillospiraceae bacterium | reverse complement strand
GGCTGCTCTCCCCCTTGCTGGTTCGTCGCGTCGGCATAGAAAAATATGAGCTGATAGCCGGTGAACGCCGCCTGCGCGCCCTTAAAATGCTGGGCTGCACGCATGCGGAAGTTATAATTATCGCCGCATTTGATTGCGACAGCGCCGTACTGGCGCTTATTGAAAACATACAGCGCGAACAGATTAATTATATAGAAGAAGCCGAAGCCTGCCGCGCCATAATCGATTCTCACGGCATCACGCAGGAGGAATTGGCGCGCCGCCTTGGCCGCAGTCCCTCCGCTCTGGCAAATCGCCTGCGCCTTATCCGCCTGCCTGCTCCCGTCAAGGAGCTGCTCATATCCAGCGGTCTTACCGAACGCCACGGCCGCGCGCTGCTGGGGGTAAGCGACCCGGAGGCACAGCTATCTCTTGCCCGCGAGGCAGCACGGCGGCGTCTCACTGTACGTCAGCTGGAAAAACGCGTGGCAGAGCTAAAATTCCCGCCGCACCGCAGCATCCGCAACGTGTGCCGGGACATGCGCCTTTATATAAACGCCGTTATGGATACCGTGTCCAATCTGCGCAATATGGGCGCAGATGTCCAAGCCGAAGTAAAACATACCGACGTCGGTTCTGATATCATCATCCACATATCCGCCAAATCCCTGTCAACGCCGGAAAAATCGCGTTTGCCACCGCCTCAAGCATCTGAATAGCCATGAAATCTCATAATTCAGCGCCTTATTCTCAACACAAACCGTCTTCGGTCTGTTTTAAGGCATAAAAAAATGCGGCCGTTTCATGAACGGTCGCATTTTTGCGTCAGACATTGGCAAAGCAAGCCCTCAGCTCGTTTATGAGATATTTTTCACAGTCCCGGGCATATTCCGCCTGTTCGGGCGTCTGACGCTCGTCATCGGGATAATCCGGCCTGTTAACCTCAAGAAATCCATGAAGCGCCAGCGGATATTCCCTGACCTTCACCGGCACCGCAGCGCCGATGAGCCGCTTTGCGTAGGCAATCCCCTGCGGCTTGAGCTCGTCCTTCCCGCATTCTATGAATATAGCGGGTGGAAGCTCTGAAAGCTCTTTATCCGAGGCAAACAGTGGCGAAGCCCACCTATGCAGACTGTCCCCATTGGGAAATACTATATCGCCCAGTCTGTCCATCAGTCCATCGTCAGCCGGCCTCATATCCACGCAGGGATATACCAGCATCTGGCACGCAAGCTTTATCCCCATCTCCTTCAGCATCATTGCAGCGCCCGCGGCTATGTGCGCGCCTGCGCTGTGCC
>CAZQSP010000247.1:0-1278 GCA_964596085.1 uncultured Oscillospiraceae bacterium | reverse complement strand
AGGCATCCTCACGGCCGATGTGGACGATCTCATGCCGCAGGATTAGCTCTAAGTCATCCTTGCTGTACTTCTTCTCGGGAAGTACAACCCTGGTGGCCCGTCGGTTAAGTCCAATGGTCAGGGGAGTGGACACATTGGGGGATGTGACCAGCTTGAACTTAGGCCGTTTGAATCTGGCATCTTCGATAATAGCATTCCAAACTGACAGAACATCAGAATCTGTTACCTGATAGGAATTCCGAAGGATCTGGCGTCGGAAGATCAAATGCTCAATACATTTCCAGACCAAGACCACAGCAAAACCTGCCATCCAAATCCAAAACAGAATCCAAGCGATATTTCCTTTTGCGGTGATCACAAGCAGGGGACTGGGCAGCTGCATATAGCTTTGATGAATGATGTAAAGGTAGTTTGGGATCAGCCAAAGCATGGCGCAGGCCCGGGCACTGATGATCTTTCTGAGCCAAGGAAGAACCAGCAGCAGAACCACATAGTACAGACTGATATGAAGGAAGATTGCAAAGCAGGAAGACAATGTCATCCTAGCAGCTCCGGAGAAGCCATAATAGATATATCCCAGGATGGTAATTCCAAGTAAGAATCCAGGCAGCAAGGCACCAGGAATATAAGGCAGATACCTTTGACGGTCACTCTCAGACACTTCTGTACCGATCTCATTATCATACCGGGAAAAGACTACCCAGGCAAAGACCAATGCCATTACGCCGGAGAAAAGTCCTCGCATGAACACTTCCTGGCTCATAATGCATCCCTTTCCAGAAGGGACCGAAGCTCTGCGATCTCCTCCTTGGTCAAGCCGCTGTCACAAAGAGCTGCGGCAAAGGTGGAAATATTGCGGCCACACAGTTTCTCGAAGAAGGTCTTGCTCTGAGCGGCCAAGTAATCCTCCTGAGAAATCAGGGGAGTATAGTAGCTTCTTCTGCCGGACTTCTCGATGGATATAAATCCTTTCTCAGAAAGACGGGTAAGGAGAGTGAGCAGGGTAGTCATAGCCATGGGATGGTCCTGAAAGAGGATTACTTCAATATCTGTTCGAGCAACAGGTGCTGCGCAAGCCCAGATGGCCTGCATGACTTCCTGCTCCGCATCAGGCAGGCGGCGAATGCGATCATTCATAGAATCACTTCCTCTACGTTTGTAGTACAATTATATTCTACAAGTGTAGAGCATAAAAGTCAATCCATTATTTGTAAAGCTTTTATGAAGCCTATTGACTTTTATAGACTACTGGGGTAGACTATATAAACAGACTACATC
>CAZQSP010000246.1:0-1281 GCA_964596085.1 uncultured Oscillospiraceae bacterium | reverse complement strand
TTTCATCAATGGTTGCGGGAATCCGACCGTAGAGACGGAAGGGATCCAGGGACACGGTCTTGATGCCGCGGCCGATCGGGGTGATCCACTTTTCATCAATGCAGTCCACGCCGTACATCAGTCCGTACATCGCAGCGATGGTGCCTGCGGTGCAGTCGGTATCCTCGCCAAAGTATACTGCGGTGCAGATGGAGGAATCGAAATCTCCCGTGCAGGAGAGCATGGAGTAGACTGTGATGAATATGTTGCTGGGCACATCCCAGCCCATTTTTCCGTTTTCGTAGCCATTGGCGGCATCCTCATCGCTGCAGTAATGCCATTCGATATGACCGATCCAGTGATCCAGCATTACGCGGCGGGCTTCCTCACGGGTCATGCCGCCCTCGGCACAGGCAATGGCGTGGCGCACAGCGCGCGCAACCGCACAATCCTGCGGAATGTAGCTCAGGCCGATGTCCACCAGTGTGCGCAGATCGGTCTCGAAAAAGCAGGCGGATTCCATCGCCGCGACGAAGATTTCGGCATAAACGCCCTCGCCGTTGCCGTGATCGATGGTTGCATCCTCATAGGCGTAACGCGCGGCAAGCTCGGGATGACCGGGGAAGAGACATGCCCAGATTTCCGAACGGATGAAGGAGCCGCAGCTGTCCTTGAACTCGTTGCGGTGTGTGCCTGTGATCGGCGGCTGAAGTCCGGCGCGCAGATTGGTCTTGGCAATGCCGTACTCACCATGGGTGAAGATCATCAATTCGTTGAAATACTGCCCCAGCATCTTACTGTCTACATCAAGCCCCTGTTCTTCCAGCGTCAGCAGCCACAGCACCTGGATGTCCAGATCGTCGTTGGGCAGCGGTTCGCCCGTCATCTTGTGCGTGTAGTAGGTTACATCATTTTTCTGACGGTTCCATTCCATAGGCATGCCCAATGTGCCGCCCACGTTTTTACCCATCCAGCAGCCCAACATTCTGCGGCGATAATCAGCCAAAGAAAGATACATGATGCATCATCCTCCATCGGTTTGATCGGAAACGAAACGTATTGTATTGCTTTTATTGTACCGCGGCGTGGGCACGGAAAACAGGGGGTATAAATGCGAAGAAAAATGATGTACAATGGAGTGAAAGGGGGGAGCCTTTATGCAGCAGCCGGAATTTTCATGGATTCTTGCGGGAGACAAGGCGGAGCAGCTTCGGGATGAATGGTTTCAGGTCACGCTCTGTCCGGATGAGAGCTGATGGGTGAGGGACGGTGCTGCACGCTGCGGGCGGATGCGCACGGCTT
>CAZQSP010000245.1:0-1290 GCA_964596085.1 uncultured Oscillospiraceae bacterium | reverse complement strand
GGTTCCATCGCTCCAGCAAACCTTGAGCGACAAGGGCAGAGCAATTTTATCCTCGGGTGTGCCGATTTCAACATACCAAACCTCGGGCAATTCCGAAACGTCAAAGCTTTCTATGAACGGCTTTTCCTTCTCGCTTTCCGTCTCAGGCTGTGCGGTCGCCTCCGCAGGTTCGGTGGGCTCTGCCGTTTCTGCGTTCGCGGGCTGCTCCGTCGGCTCAAGCGGCGCTTCTGTCGGTTCCTGCGTGGGCGGCGGGGTCGTTTCAGCCGCGTCCTCTTCGGCTTCCTGCGCTTCATCCGCCTCCTCTTGAACCGGTTCCGGCTCCGCCTGTTTCTCTTCTGCGGCGGTCGGTTCAGCTTCGGGCTTGGGCTCCGGCGTGGATTTCGGCTCCTCTGCCGCAGGCGCAATTTCAGCCTGCTCCGAGCTTGCCTCCTCCGCCAGCACGCGCGCCAACGACGAGCTGCCGCTCAGAAGCACGCAGCAAACCAGCATTATGCTAAGAATTTTTCTGAACTTATCTTTCATGGATGTTCCTCCATTGCAATAAAAGCATTTTCTATCAACAATAACCCAGATTCATTCTACAATATTATTTTTGCAAACTTACTTCTTTTCCACGTCATTTCTGTCACAAATACACTTGTCACAAAAATAGCAAGATTAAAGGACGCCGTTATTCTCGGCGCTAAATCAGCAATGCCGTGACAAAAATATGACGTGGGTTTTGTATAAATTTGAAATGTGCTTTGTCCTTCCCTGATAGCATAGACAGGGCCACAGATTTGTAGTAGAATGATAGGGAGACGCTTAAGTTTCTACTATATTATGTGAGCAATTCAGGCGGGAGTGAAAAAGCATGGAAAAGGACATGAAGAAGCTGAACCGCGCGGAGCTGGTGGAGCTTCTTTACAGGATGCGTGAAACGGCGGACGAGCTGAACGCGCAGAACCAACAGCTTCTCGCCCGCGCAGAGGAAGCCGAGGAAAAATGCGCCCTACTCGAGCAGCAGGCTCAGGAAGAGGCCGAACGCAAAACCGACGAGGAGTCGCTGCGGGCGCAAATGCGGCAGGTATTGGAAAAGATCGACACGATTGGCTGCGCCATTATGCACTGCACGGAGGGGGATCGGAAGATTCAGGCCGCGCAGCTCGAGGCAGAGGGCATACTGGAACGTGCCCGAGCCGAGGCGGACGCGATGCGCGCCGAGGCGGAGCAGGATATTGCACAGCGCAGAGAAGCCTTCACCCGTCAGTGCGAGGAATTGCTGCGGGGTCAGAAGGCGCTCCGCCGACT
>CAZQSP010000244.1:0-1293 GCA_964596085.1 uncultured Oscillospiraceae bacterium | reverse complement strand
AGCTTATAAGATGGTTGACGGCGTGAAGATCACTTCCGACTGGTCCAACAAGGCTCGCAGAGTTGCAAAATAGGAAGGCTTCAATTATATGCGGTTAACGCTGCAAACGGCGTTGGCGCAATGAGAGCTTGAACTAAACAAATAACTGATCAAATAAAGACCTCTCGGGCACGCTCGAGAGGTCTTTTGTCGAGAGACTGCACAGAATAATTGCAGAGCTGCGACAGCGGCTTGCTCCCTTTACCGGCAGGAGCCTTGAAATTGCGAGATATTAGGTATTTACCATCCTTCCCTCACGAATAAGCCCTTCCCGCCGGAAGCCTGCTCTTTTCATGGTTTTGTATGATGCAATATTTTGCGTGTGAACATCAGACCATAGACGCTGCAATTCTGTTTCCTCAAAGCAGAAGATAACGACTCTCGCCAACGCTTCTGTCATAAGCCGATTGCCCTGATAGGCGGGTGAAAGACGAAATGCTGCTTTTGCCATTCGGTTGTTCTCAATCAGATATACCCACATCTCTCCGATTACTTTATGATCCTGCTTATGGACAATGCCCCAATGAAAACTTTTCGTTGGCTTCTCCGGCTTTTGAAAAAGCAGCTCCGGGTTTAAGTCACTTTTTCCGGGACGCTTGCCCCAATACTGATAAATGGAAGCGTCTGATAACCATTCTTTCAAATCTGCAGCATCGTTTCTTTGCAGAGGACGCAGAATCAGTCGCTGCTTCCACGATGCTATCTCGCCAACTGCCCATTGGGGAACACTTTTACGATGATCGAGGTGAGCGTTCCCTCCCTGCAAACGCACCTCCATTTACCGAGTGACCAACGCACGAAAGACAGCATCCCGGTCAAAGGTCCCGTCCACAAATCCCGGAATTTCCTTATATAAAAATAGTCAACCTCTTGCTCTGAAAAAGGGGGGGGGGGTGCAGCTTTTAATTATTTCTCTGAGTCACTGCACACCCTAACAGACCTTTCGTTAAAAGCTATAATCGCCAAAATTCCAACAGGCTCTATGGAAGTCATTTCTGAACTACCATAGAGCCCGTTATTGTTAAAAAGTATAGAAAAGCCTTGCGAATCAAGAGCTTACGAGGATAATGTTTCGGGCAAAGTAATTGATGAATGGTTTATGCAGTTATCCCACAAATATGAGGTTGAGCGTATGGAGCTGAAAGAGAAAATATCTGCCCTACAAACCGAAATACACGAATTAGTTGAAATTAAAGACAAAAAAGAAATCGAGTGTCCTCTTCCAACTCTCAGGTTGGTTAAGAACACTCGATA
>CAZQSP010000243.1:0-1295 GCA_964596085.1 uncultured Oscillospiraceae bacterium | reverse complement strand
TTCTGATTTACAGTATATGCGAAAAGATATATAATTTGAGTATGAGCCGCAGGCTTGCGGCGGAAGGAGGACGAAAAATGAAGTTTTATATTGTAGATGCTTTTACTGAACAGAGCTTCGGAGGAAATCCTGCCGGTGTTGTTGTTCTTCCCGACGGAGCTGCTTTTCCGTCCGATGAAACTATGGTCAAAACCGCTGCAGAGCTGCGTTATTCCGAAACTGCTTTTATACGCAGGCTCAGTGATAAGGAATTTCAGATAAGGTATTTTACTCCGGCTGCTGAGGTCGATCTCTGCGGCCATGCCACTATTGCTTCCTTTAAGGCTTTACTTTACGGAGGATATATCAAGGACAACGATACATATATGAACCATACGCTTGCAGGCGATCTCAATATTTCTGTCAAGGACGGAGAGGTTCTGATGGATATGGCTTCCCCTGTAAAAATCGGTGAAATCACCGAAAAGGCTGCTCTCGACGAGCTTTACGCAGTCATGGGAAGCAGCTACGATGAGCAGCTTGCAAAGGGGCTTAGTCTTACTCCGCAGATGATTTCAACGGGACTTCCGGATATAATGATGCCTGTTGCAGGCTTTGAGGACTTAAATGCTTTGGCACCCGATATGCCTGCTCTCTCGGCACTTTCCGAGCGTTATGAGGTTGTCGGCGTTCACGCCTTTACCTTGGGTAAGTCCTGCGAGGACGACACTGCTCTCTGCCATGCGAGAAACTTTGCTCCGCTTTATGAGATTGACGAGGAGGCAGCGACCGGAACCTCGAACGGTGCTCTTACTTATTACGGCTATCTTAACGGCTTCGTCAAGGACGGTGACGACAGCAAAATAATCCAGGGGGAAAAGATGAACCGTCCTTCCGCAATTCTCACGCATCTGGATGTTGAGTGCTCGGCTGACGGCTGTGAGGAAACAGTATCCGCACAACGCAGCTGCTATATCAAGGTAGGCGGCAATGCCGTTATACTTGCGGAGGGTGAAATACATATTTAATACACAGCGGTCACCCCGACATCAGACGGTCGGCGGTGACCTTTTACTTTCTTTACTTTTTTATTTTTTTGCAATTTTCTTGTAACGAAATCAGCTTTTATGTAACTAAGTTTACAGAAAGCTCGAAAGGAGGTGCTTGCCTATGGAGGATATCTACCGCAGATATTCTAAGATGATTTACGGTTTTTTGTTTTCAAAATGTGCCGATGCCGATACGGCAGAGGAGCTTACGCAGGAGACCTTTTATCAAGCGATGAAATCCATTGACCGTTTTCGCGGCGAAAGCAG
>CAZQSP010000242.1:0-1296 GCA_964596085.1 uncultured Oscillospiraceae bacterium | reverse complement strand
AAAATTATATTTTTTTCTAGGAGGAAACTAAAATGAAAAAAGGATGCCCTTATGGTACACATCGAGTAATCTCTCCGAAGGGAGTATTACCGCAGCCGGCAGACAAAATCGACAACACGATGGAAATCTATGATAACGAAGTTTTAATCGACGTTAAGACTTTGAACATTGACTCCGCTTCTTTCACTGAAATCGTAAGAAGAGTATTGGACAAGAAGCCTGCAGAAGTAACTACTAAGGAAGAAATGGAAAAGATCGGCGACAAGATGAAAGAGATCGTTGCAAATGCCGGCAAGCACAAAAATCCTTGGACAGGTTCCGGCGGAATGCTTCTCGGAACAGTTGAAGAAGTTGGTCCTAACTATGTAGGCGACTTAAAGGTTGGCGATAAGATCGCTACATTAGTATCCTTATCCTTAACTCCGTTAAGAATCGACGAAATTCTTGAAATGAGACCTGCTATCGACCAGGTTGACATCAAGGGTAAAGCTATCTTATTCCAGTCCGGTATCTACGGAATCATTCCTGAAGATATGCCTGAAAAGACTGCATTATCTGCATTAGACGTTGCAGGTGCTCCTGCTCAGACTGCTAAGTTAGTTCAGTCCGGCCAGAAGGTTCTTATCATCGGCGGCGGCGGAAAGTCCGGTCTTCTTTGCTTACACGAAGCTAAGAAGAGAGCAGGCGTAACAGGCTTGGTTGTTTGCGCTGCAGGTTCCCAGAAGTCCGAGGACAGAGCAAAGGCTCTCAACCTTGCTGACGAATACTTCCATATGGACGCTACAGATGCAGTTGGCTTCTACAACAAGTCAATGGAATTAACTAACGGCGAGCTGTTCGACGTAGTTATCAACTGCGTATCCATCGAAAATACAGAAATGGCTTCCATCCTTTCCTGTAAGGATGACGGCGTTGTTTACTTCTTCTCCATGGCTACTTCCTTCACGAAGGCAGCTCTCGGTGCTGAAGGCGTAGGCAAGGACGTTAACATGATCATCGGTAACGGCTACACTAAGGGTCACGCTGCAATCACTCTTCAGTGCTTAAGAGAAAACCCTGGTCTCAGAGCTTTATTCGAAGAAATGTACGCATAATTTGAGCAAAACCGCTTAAATATACTTATTAGGATTATACCGAAGTCCGCAGGCTGACTTCCCTGCGAAGACAGCTGCGGGCTTCAGTTTCGAGTTTTATATTTTAGACTTTATAAGGAGATTAAAAGATGGCTGTTAGAAATTGGAAAGACATTCCTCTTTTTAAGGATGTTACAGATGAACAGTGGAATGACTGGCATTG
>CAZQSP010000241.1:0-1305 GCA_964596085.1 uncultured Oscillospiraceae bacterium | reverse complement strand
GGGCGTCGTGCATGCGGTAAACGGCGTGACGCTGGAAATCAAAAAGGGCGAGACGCTGGGCTTGGTTGGGGAGAGCGGCTGCGGCAAGAGCACGCTGGGTCGAACTATACTCAAGGTGTACGAACCAGATGCAGGACGCATCTTCTGCGGCGGCGAGGATATTACCGACCTGAGCCGAACGGCGATGCTGCCTTATCGCAGGCGCATGCAGATGATCTTTCAAGATCCGTATGCCTCGCTCAACCCGCGATTTACCGTGGGTGAGCTGATCGCGGAGCCGATGAAGATTTATAATCTGTGCGGCGAAAGGGAGCGAATCGAGCGTGTGCAGGAGCTTTTGGAGGTCGTGGGGCTCAAGCCCGATCACATTCGTCGCTATCCGCACGAGTTTTCCGGCGGACAGCGGCAGCGTATCGGTATCGCGCGGGCGCTGGCGCTGGATCCGGAATTTATCGTCTGCGACGAACCGATTTCGGCGCTGGATGTGTCCATACTGGCGCAGATCGTCAATCTGCTGGAGCGCATACAGGCACAGCGAGGTATTTCCTATCTTTTTATCGCCCACGATTTGACCATGGTGCGTCATATCAGTCGGCAGATTGGCGTGATGTATATGGGCTCTTTGGTGGAGCTGGGCGATGCGGACGAAATATGTGATGCGCCTCTGCATCCCTATACGCAGATATTGATGGCGGCCGTGCCGCATCCGGATCCCATTACCGCGCGCAAACAAAAATACAACATTGCGGTAGGCGAGGTACCGAGCCCCATCAACATGCAGGCGGGATGTCCCTTTGCACCTCGCTGCCAGTATGCAAGCTGGCAATGCAGAAACGCCAAACCGCCGCTCAGAGATGTCGGCGGACGGCAGGTGGCCTGCTATTATGCGGACTGAGCGATTGAACTATGAAACTCGGCGGTCGCTTGACTGCTAAGATATGCAATACGGGAGGGAAATAAAATGAAGAACCTTCGTAAGCTTCTGGCGCTGGCTATGGCGCTGATCCTGATCCTCGCGTCGATGAGCGCAGCCTGTGCCGAAGGCGCGGGAAAGGTATTGAACATTGCGACTTTCTCCGGCGCGGGCGATCTTGACCCTGCGGGCGTCGCCATCGATATGTGGACGGAGTATGCAAAGCTGTGCATCGATCCCCTGATCCGCTTTGACGAAAACGGAGAGGTGATTTATGAGGCCGCGGAGAGCTACGAGGTCTCCGCGGATCAGCTCGTATGGACTTTCCATCTGCGCAAAGACGCCAAATGGAGCGACGGCTCGCCGGTGATTGCGGACGATTTCATAAATAC
>CAZQSP010000240.1:0-1314 GCA_964596085.1 uncultured Oscillospiraceae bacterium | reverse complement strand
AAGTATAGAGGGAAGCGTATATGTACAGTACACTTTGGTTGACTTTTTTATTGGCATTCGTATCGGCACTGGTGATGACACCTGTTGCGATGAAGCTTGCGCCCAAAATCGGGGCAATGGATGTACCCAAGGATGCCAGGAGAATGCACACAAAAGCGATGCCGCGCTTCGGCGGATTGGCTATATTTACGGGAACTACGGTTTCGACGGCTGTATTTTTGATGCAGCTTGATAACCGTATCGTAGGGATATTGGTCGGAGGCATATTGATATATATTTTGGGGATTGTAGATGATCTGAAAAATCTGCCTGCCAAGGTAAAGTTCCTGGGGCAGACCGTAATTGCGATACTGATGTATATGTACGGGCTTCGTATCGAGTTTCTGAGCAATTTCTTCGGGGTCGGCAAGAGTGAGCTGAGCACGGTTCTTTGCTTTGTGGTTACAGTCGTTTGGATCGTGGGTATAACCAACACGGTAAACCTTATAGACGGACTCGACGGACTTGCTGCAGGAACCTCGGCGATTGCCTCGCTTTGTATAGCCTATGTGGCATATATACACGGAATGTATTTGGCAGCGGGAGCGATGTTGGCACTTGCGGGCGGAGCACTCGGATTTTTGCCGTATAACTTTTATCCTGCGAAAATTTTCATGGGTGACGGCGGTTCGCTTTATTTAGGCTTCATGCTCTCCACGATGTCGATACTGGGACCTGTAAAAAGTGCCACGGTTGTGGCGGTGATAATACCGGTGCTGGTGCTCGGCGTTCCGATTTTCGATACGGCGTTTGCGATTTTCAGAAGGCTTGTCAACAAGCGGCCTATAATGGAGGCTGACAAGGGACATTTGCATCACAGACTGATGAAGCTCGGCTACGGACAGCGAAGGGCAACGCTTATGCTTTACGGAGTCAGCGGAATCATGGGGATTGCGGCGGTTACCTTCAGCAGAGATCTGCTCGTGGAAACGGTGGGGCTGTTTGCAATCGCACTTATGTTCATATATATTTTCCTGACAGACGCAAATCATATAATGCCGCAGATAAAAACATCGAAGGATGTGCCGACGAACACAGCGGAGTCTTTGGCAGGGGCAGAGGCGGAGAAAAAAAGCTCTGAGGCCGAAAATTAGGAATATGATAGAGACATAGACCGGAATACGGACAGGAAGGGAAATAAATAATGGAAAAGAATGGAATTAAAATATTCAAAAAGCAGCAGCGCTCGATGCTGCTTGCCTTGCTGCTTGTGATGACGGTGCTGATGACGGCACTGACAGGCTGCGGACAGACTGCGGCAGACGATACGGACAT
>CAZQSP010000239.1:0-1330 GCA_964596085.1 uncultured Oscillospiraceae bacterium | reverse complement strand
TTGAAGCTTTCACCCACGAACGGTGTCATAGGCGGTATATCGTAGCCCATTTCCTTGCGGAAATACTCGCCGATTTCCGTTATTACCGTAGGATCCATGCCGTCCAGCGAGCCTCTTAGCGATGCGTATTCAAACACCATAGCCTCAAGCGGAATATTGCCCGTTCTTTCGCCTATCCCCAGCAGTGAGCAGTTGACCGCACTCGCGCCGTAAAGCCATGCCGTAGTGGCGTTTGCAACTGCCTTGTAAAAATCGTTGTGTCCATGCCACTCTATCATATCGCTCGGTACGCCTGCATAATGCTGCAGGCCGTAGATTATACCGGCTACACTTCGAGGAAGTGCAACCTCTGTGTACGGCACTCCGTAGCCCATAGTATCGCAGGCTCTGATTTTGACAGGCATACCCACCTCGTTTGACAAATCCATTATTTCATTTACAAACGGAACAACGAAGCCGTAAAAGTCGGCTCTGGTGATGTCCTCAAGGTGACATCTCGGAACTATGCCTGCATCAAAGGCATCTTTTATGGTTTCCAGATAAAAGTCTATCGCCTGCCTTCTGGTCATTCCCATCTTCTTGAATATATGGTAGTCGCTGCAGGATACCAAAATTCCGGTTTCCTCGATTTCAAGCTCCTTCACCTTCTTGAAGTCCTCTTTTTTTGCTCTGATCCAGGTGGTGATTGCAGGAAATTTATATCCCAGCTCCATACATTTTTCGATTGCCTCTTGATCCTGCTTGGTATATATGAAAAATTCCGACTGTCTGATTATTCCGTAAGGGCCGCCGAGTCTGGCAAGATACTTGTACAGATCGACTCTCTGTTTAACCGTATACGGTGCCATCGACTGCATTCCATCTCTGAACGAGGTGTCTGTTATCCAAATATCCGTAGGCATATTCATCGGTACTCTCCGGTGGTTAAATGCAATCTTCGGTACCTCCTCATAGTCGAACATATCGCGATACAGATTTGGTTCCCGTACATCCTGCAGGGAATACTTGTAGCTGTTCTGCTCCAGCAGATTCGTTTTGTTGGAAATCTCAAGCATGGTTTTACCTCCTTTTTATTTATCGCTTTCTTTTTTCATTTTGCTGTGCTTTTGCTATATAATAATGCTTTATATACATTTTTTATGCCTGTATACAAGTATAGCACTTTATCACATTAGAGTCAAGGGGCTGTGTACAGGTATTTCGATATACATATACTTTTTTTTATCGAAGAGAGTATTTTGCACAAAAAAGCTGCGGCAGTGCAGACAGTTGTCCGTATTGCCGCAGCTCATCATATATCGCCTATCGCAGTTTTATTGTTATTGTTATT
>CAZQSP010000238.1:0-1331 GCA_964596085.1 uncultured Oscillospiraceae bacterium | reverse complement strand
TATACCTCCTCGAGCTTAACCACCGAAACCTCGAATGCCCTGCGTATTTCGGCAGTTCCGTCGTCTAATTTTTTCTTGTATTCTCTGCTTTGTATTCGTCCCTCAACTGCAAGCTTGGTGCCTACTCCGAGCTTTTCCGCATAGCCTGCATTTCGTCCCCAGGCGATACACGGTATGTAATCCGATTTGTTGTACATGCGGTTGACCGCAAGCATCATGTCGCATATTTCCCGTCCCAGCGGCGATGTTCTCTTCAGCGGCGGCTTGCACAGGAAGCCCTCCAGATAAATATAGTTTTCGTTATATCCGAAGTTTTCGCTCAGATATATTTCCTTTGCAAAAACCACAACATTCAGCTTGTTCTTTTCCTCTACCAGTTCGTTATAGGTTCTTACCTGCCCTTTTATCTCCAAAAAATCGTCTATATGCGGCGGATTTTCGAAAATCAGTCTTTCCGAAACCATCACATTGATTTCGTCTATATATCCGCTCCTGCGTTCTATTCCCAGCACAAAGGTATAAAATATCTCTCCGTATGTTTTATGGCTGAATTTCAAATCCGAAAGCACTACTCCGCAAAGCTCCGCTACATTACTTTCCATCTTTTCCTCCTAAGGTTTTCTGTTTATACAGTCTATTACCGAGGAAGAAAACTTATTCCGGTTTATTTTCGGGTATAGAAAAGCCGATGACAGCTTATTGCCACCGGCTCACATTTTTATTGATATTTCGATAATTTTTATCACACTTTTATTATGCTTGCAGCTTTTGCTATTCGCTTCTGAGTGCGTCTATAGGGTTGAGCCTGCTTGCCTTGCGTGCAGGTGCCCAGCCGAAAATCACGCCCACCAGAAGCGAGAAGCCGAAGCCGAGTGCGACTGCCGACAGGTTTACGGCAAACTCGGTTCCTATCGCATCCAGTGCCACATAAGACATCAGCTCCCCGAGTACGATGCCTATGAAGCCGCCTATCAGCGAGAGGATGATAGCCTCGATGAGGAACTGGAGCTGTATCATGCCCGGCTCCGCTCCGAGAGCCTTTCGGAGTCCGATTTCCCGTGTTCGCTCGGTAACGCTCACAAGCATCATGTTCATAATGCCTATGCCGCCTACCAAAAGTGAAATAGATGCTATACCTGCCAAAAGCTTTGTCATCATTCCGGACATCGTATCCATCATCTCAATCAGGCTTTCCATATTGATGAGGTTGTATGCTCCGTCAGCATTATTGAATGTATTATCCAGATATGCCTCAAGGCGGTCAACCAATTCATCCGTCCTGTCCGTATCGTCGATATATACCTCCACACTGTTTACGCTGTTTCTGCCGT
>CAZQSP010000237.1:0-1343 GCA_964596085.1 uncultured Oscillospiraceae bacterium | reverse complement strand
CGTTTCAATAAAGATTTTCATTGCTTAATTTTCCTCATTTTCTGTCGTATTTATGTCTTTCTCTGTCTCTGACAGCTCCTCGGGCGTTATCAAAACCTGTCTCGGACGGCTTCCGTCCTGCGGACCGATGATGCCTCTTGCCTCCATCATATCCACGATTCTTGCCGCCCTGTTGTAGCCAATGCGGAAACGGCGCTGCAGCATGGAAACAGAAGCTTGTCCGCTGCTTACGACCAGATCTATTGCATCAGGCAGGAGCTCGTCAGCCTCGTCTTGACCCTCCTGAACGTTGCTCCGTTCGATTCTGGTCAAAACCTCCTCATTGTACTCTGTAGCTTCAACCTGACCCTTTACAAATTCGATGACCTTATGTACTTCTGCATCGGACACAAAGGTTCCCTGTACACGGATAGGCTTACCCATTCCCATAGGATTAAAGAGCATATCGCCCTTTCCGACAAGCTTCTCCGCACCCTGCATATCCAGTATGGTTCTGGAGTCGACCTGTGACGAAACTGCAAAGGCTATTCTTGACGGTATATTTGCCTTGATAACACCGGTGATAACATCTACAGACGGACGCTGAGTTGCTACGATCAGATGCATTCCGGCAGCTCTCGCCATCTGAGCCAATCTGCAAATGGATTCCTCTATCTGAGACGGTGCCGCCATCATCAAGTCGGCAAGCTCGTCTATAATGATAACCACCTGAGGCATTACCCTTTCGCTTTCCTCGTTTGCTTTCACAAACTCGTTGTAGGATTCCAGATCTCTGACACCGGCCTCCGCAAATTTTTTATATCTGTCTGTCATCTCTGCGACAGCCCAGTTAAGAGCCGCAGCAGCCTTTGTCGGATCTGTAACCACAGGAATCATCAAGTGCGGAATACCGTTATAATTTCCGAGCTCTACTACCTTAGGGTCTATGAGTATCAGCTTGACCTCATCGGGATTTGCCTTGTAGATAAAGCTCGTTATTATGCTGTTGATACATACGGATTTGCCTGAGCCTGTCGAGCCTGCAATCAAAAGGTGCGGCATGGATTTAAGATCCGCAACTATGGCGTTGCCGCTGATATCCTTTCCGACAGCAAAGCTAATCTTGGATTTACTGCTTTTGAATGCCTCCGAATCTATTATTTCACGCAGTCTTACCATAGTGACAGAGTCGTTCTCGACCTCGATTCCTACGGCAGCCTTACCCGGTATCGGAGCCTCTATTCTTATTGACTTTGCCTCCAGGTTGAGTGCTATGTCATCAGAAAGTCTGACTATGCTGCTGACCTTGACTCCCACCGCCGGCTGAATTTCGTATCTTGTAACCGTAGGTCCCTGCGTTACCT
>CAZQSP010000236.1:0-1343 GCA_964596085.1 uncultured Oscillospiraceae bacterium | reverse complement strand
GCATTCGGTGCAACGATAACAGATAACAGCATCGACGACCTTACGGCTGTCATCCGTGCAGAAGAGGGCTGGTCTGTATCTCAGCTCACCTGCTCCGTACCTACCGGGGACAAGCTTTACACTGCGGAGATAGCAGACATTAAACGAGTCGTGCCGCTCAAGGGCACATTGACTCCGACTAAAGGAGACAGGAATAATTCCGGAGTAGATACAAGTGGAATAGATACGAGTAAGCTTACGACCAAATATGAAGATGTGACAAGCATCATAGCCGGTGCGAAGTATCGTTTGAAGGTGGTATTTACGCCGGACAGCAATTATATGTTCCCGAATGTAACCACGGGAGAAAATTATGAGCAGGTGCCGGGAGCAACGGTAAGCTTCATCATAAACGGCAATACGACAACGAAGGTGCTCGCTAATGAAGGAACGAAAAGCAACTGCGGCTGGGTAGGATATACCGGAGGTGCAATGTGGGTCTATGTTGAGTTCAATGCACCGAAAATCGAGGTAACAGGTATAAGTGCAACACCTGCCACAGACAGCCTCGAGCTTGAGGTAGGCAAGACTCTGCAGCTCAGTGCACAGCTTATACCGAGCAATGCCTCGTATCAGACCGTAGTATGGGATTCAGCGGATGCAAGCATTGCAACGGTAAAAGACGGTCTGCTTACGGGCGTAAAAGCAGGAAAGACGACGGTTAAGGCATACTCAAATGACAACACAGCGGTTTCAAAGAGCTGGACGGTAAATGTCAAGGCAGAGGAACAAAAATTGCCTGAACAGCCTGTTCAGCCTGAACAGCCGACACAGCCTGAACAGCCGACACAGCCTGAACAGCCGACACAGCCAACAGCACCGTCAGCCTCCGGACAGATCAGCAATCCGGCAACAGGTGAGAAGGTAGATCAGAGCTTTGCAGGCATGGATATCGACCTCGACTATACAGCTACGGCTTACAGCGGCAAGACAAAGAAGCCGGGAGTTACTATTCAGGACAATGTAGGACACGAGCTGATAGAGGGCGTGGATTACGAGCTTGCATACTATAACAACAAAGCTGTCGGCAAGGCTGTAGTCATCGTAAAGGGACTCGGAAGCTACGCAGGCATGACGGCAGGAAAGAATTTCACAATAAAGCCGACTACGGTTAAGACGACCTCGCTCAAAAAAGCAGCGGCAGGAAAGCTTACTCTGAAATGGAAATCCCACAAGACACAGACCACAGGCTTCCAAATCAGATATTCAACCACAAAGTCGTTCAAGAGCGGCACATATAAGAGCGTAACCGTTTCCAAGAAATCAGCTACCTCCAAGACTGTTTCCAAGCTCAAAAAAGGCAA
>CAZQSP010000235.1:0-1345 GCA_964596085.1 uncultured Oscillospiraceae bacterium | reverse complement strand
TGATAGTTCTCGCATTTACCGTGATCATGCTCTTTGTGGTAAAGAAAATCGCAGGAAAGAGCGGCACATATTTCGTGGCACAGCAGCAGAATTTGGCTGATGTCAACGGCTTCATAGAAGAAATGATAAACGGACAAAAGGTTGTCAAGGTGTTTTGCCACGAGCAGAAGGCTTGCGAGATTTTTGATGTAAAAAATGACAGGCTCAGAGAAAGCGGTGCCAATGCGAACGGACTGGCGAATATGATGATGCCGCTTATGACCGCTTTGGGGTATGTGCTGTATATCATAATCGCCTTGGCAGGCGGTGCCATGGCAATAGTCGGCGTGAGCAATTTGTCTCTCGGCGGAGAAGCTGTGCTCACCCTGGGTACGATAGCATCCTTCCTGACCTTGTCGAGAAACTTCGTCAATCCTATAGCGCAGGTATCGCAGCAGCTCAACTCTGTGGTAATGGCACTGGCAGGTGCTGCAAGAATTTTCGACTTCCTCGATCAGAAGTCCGAGGAGGATCACGGAACGGTTACTCTGGTGAACGCTTGTGAGGACGAAAACGGAAATCTGACCGAGTGCTCGCAGCATACGGGAACTTGGGCGTGGAAGGACGGCGATGAGCTTATTCGTATGCGCGGAAAGATAAATCTCAATGAGGTTGATTTCGGATATGTGGAGGGCGTGGAGGTCCTGCACGACATTACAGTTTATGCAGAACCGGGGCAGAAGGTGGCACTGGTTGGTGCTACGGGTGCCGGCAAAACCACAATCACAAATCTGATAAATCGTTTCTACGACATAGATGACGGTAAGATACGCTATGACGGAATAAATATAAATCATATTCGCAAGGAGGATCTGCGTCGCTCGCTCGGTGTAGTTCTCCAGGAGGTAAATCTGTTCACGGGTACCGTTATGGAAAACATCCGCTACGGCAGGCTTGATGCAACGGACGAGGAATGTATCAATGCAGCAAGGCTTGTTAATGCAGACGGTTTCATCAGAATGCTGCCGAACGGATATAACACGGTGCTTGAGGGCGACGGCAGCGGTCTTTCGCAGGGTCAGAGGCAGCTTATTTCGATAGCTCGTGCCGCTGTGGCTGATCCGCCTGTAATGATTATGGATGAGGCGACATCCTCGATAGATACCCGTACAGAAACCATAGTGCAGCGCGGTATGGACAATCTGATGCATGGCAGAACGGTATTTGTAATCGCACACAGGCTTTCGACGATACAAAATTCCGATGTAATCATGGTTATGGAAAACGGACGAATAATCGAGCGAGGAAATCACGAGCAGCTTATAGCCGAGCATGGCAAGTACTATCAGCTGTACAGCGGAGCCTT
>CAZQSP010000234.1:0-1349 GCA_964596085.1 uncultured Oscillospiraceae bacterium | reverse complement strand
GATGGCTCCCTGTCTGTGTGTCTTGGAAAGCACTCCGAGTGATGCCATGATGTAGTCATTATCGACAAGCACCTTTACGGATTCCGACGGATAGAGCTTCATTCCTGTCTCATTATCAGCAGCAATCTTTTCCATAATCTGCACTCTGTGCGGAAGTCTGGTCAATGCGCCGCCCGTACCCACGATATATTTTATCTGCGTCAGGTCTTTGCCCTCTGCCAGGGTCTGTCTGCCTGTCGGCCCGTATACGTAACGAATTGTGCCTGCGTGACGCTCAACGGCTCTGAGCACAGCCTCCTCTGTCAGTCGCTCTACCAGCTTGAATTCGTCCTCATTCTTTGGAATTGCCACATATGCTTCGAGCGTTTTGTCGAGATCTATCTTGAGCTTTTCTTCACATTCCTTTCTGAGCTTTTCTTCTCCGATGGATTCGATGACCTTCATGCGGTTTACATAAACTCCGAGGTCGCCTTCTACTGTTCTTTTTGCCTTCGGCTCGGGTGCAGTCAAAATTCTCGCAACGGCATCTGAATCCTCCGTTACGGCATGAACATCTGTCGTCGCACCGCCCACATCTATCGTCATAACATCGCCTATGCAGTCATAAAGCAGCTTGGTACATTCCATTACCGCTCCCGGTGTCGGAATGATAGGCCCGTTTACCATATCGCGCACGTGCTCCATGCCCGGAGCCTTGGTGATATTGTCCTCGAAGGCATCCTGAATTACCTTGCGGCAAGGCTCTACATTCAGCGTGTCGATTTTCGGATATACATTGTCCACGAGATAGAGTCTTTGTCCGCTTTCTTCATCAAAGATAAGCTTCATTTCCTCCTGATTTTCGACATTTCCGGCATATACGACAGGTGTATGCAGCCCCATATTTCTGATCATCTCGGCATTATATATCGCAGTATCTCTCTCTCCGTAGTCAACACCTCCTGCAATCAATATGAGGTTAGGGTTTATCTCCTTGATTTTCGCAAGATCGCTTCTTCTCAATCTGCCGACAGTAATATTGTGGATTATGCCGCCCGCTCCAAGTGCCGCCTCTCTGGCTGCCTTGGCTGTCATATCGTATACAAGTCCGTGTACCGTCATTTTCAAGCCGCCCGCTGCCGATGAGGTCGCAAGCATTTCGTCATATTCCAGGCTGTCTATTCCCATTTTTCTGCAAAGGTCATCTATCGCACCCTGCAAGCCTATGCGAACATCGCCCTCCAATACGGAGGTCGGCGCCTGTCCCTGCGCCCAAAATATAGGATTCTCTGTATCCAGATCCTTGAACGCATTGACAACCGTCGTCGTCGACCCGATTTCCGCCACCAAAACATCTACCTTCATTTTAA
>CAZQSP010000233.1:0-1358 GCA_964596085.1 uncultured Oscillospiraceae bacterium | reverse complement strand
TCGCACGGTGTGGCTTCGACAAAGGAATAGCCGTTTTCGCTCAGCCATTTGATGTCGCGTGCCAGGGTCGCAGGGTCGCAGGACACATATACTATGCGGTCGGGAGCCGCCTTGACAACTGCCTCCAGCAGCGGCTGCTCGCAGCCTGCCCGAGGCGGATCGAGTACCGCTACATCTGCGTGCTCTATTCTGAGCTCCTCATCCTTTAGGATTTCTCGTTTTGCTGCCGCTTCACCGAATTTCTTTGCTGCCTCCTTTGCCGCTGCTTCCTCCTGAGCCTTGCTTCTTACCAGCCTCGGCAGCTCTTCCTCAGCCTTGCCGCATACGTATCTGACATTTACTATGCCGTTTATCGTGGCGTTTCGGTTAGCATCAAGCACGGCACCCCTTACACTCTCGATGCCGATAACTCTGCCCTGCTTATCGTTTCCCGACTCTGCCGCCTTGCGGTTCATCTCCGCCGCCGCAAAGAGTCCGATCGTGCCCACGCCGCAGTAAAGGTCAAGCACTGTTTCACCGCCTTTCAAATCCGCATACTCAAGTGCCTTCTCATACAGCCTTACCATCTGCTCACGGTTCACCTGATAAAACGACAGCGGTGAAATCTCGAACGAAAGTCCGCCGACCTCCTCGGTAATCGTCGGTTTTCCGGCTATGGTTATACATTCCTCGCCCATAATCTGGCCGTCGAGGGTCTTGGACTTATTTATATTCACAACTACGCTTTCGAGGTTAAATTCAACACCCGCAAGCGGCCCGTCCTCGTATACGGGAACATTGTAGATAGCCTCGTCGAGCATCTCAACCAATTTCTGTGCGTTCGGAATTGCCTTGCCGTTTATAACCAGCACGACCATGACCTCACCCGTGCCGGCAGCGGTTCTAACTATCAGATGACGCATCAAGCCCTTTTCCCAGCGAGGGTCATACGAGGTAATGTGATCCTCCCGCATAAACTGTCTCAAAGCCCGAGCCGCCGCCATAGCAGGCTCTGACTGCAGGCAGCAGTCCTCGCAGTCCACAAGCTCATGGCTTTTTGCTTGATAAAATCCGATTCTCGGCTCATGCACCGGCTTGACGATTCCGCCCTTTTCCGTAATCAGTCCGCCCGTGCTTACCGGCATACTTGCCTTGCTGCGATATCTGAACGGCTCGGAGTCCATACCGATGATAGGCATTATCACAGGATTCTCTAGTCCGCCAAGCCTTGTGAGCTTTTCCGAAACCTGCTTTTCCTTGAGCATAAGCTGTGCCTCATAGCTGAGTGTTCCGTATGCACAGCCGCCGCATATCCCGTTATACGGGCAAAATGCCTCGATTCTGTCCGGTGACTCTGCTACTGTTTCCGTCACACGCCC
>CAZQSP010000232.1:0-1361 GCA_964596085.1 uncultured Oscillospiraceae bacterium | reverse complement strand
TCAGTCGCTTAATTAAGGAACGAATCGCGCCGCTGCCGGAGTTTGTGCTTTCGCCCAAAAGTGAATGCGAAAAAGATTTACTTGCACTTACTGTCTTTCCCGGTAGAAACACACCGTATTATTACAAGGCCGACGGCATAACGGAAGCATATATTCGTGTCGGTAACGAAAGTGTAGTCGCACCCAATTACATTCTCAATCAGCTGGTTATAAAAGGAATGAACCGAACATATGATACGCTGAGCTCCGAATATGATTTTAAGGATTATGCTTTTTCCAAATTAAGAGAGAGATACAATTCCTGGACAGGCAGCAGCATGGAAGAAAAGCTGTTTGACTCATTTGATATAAAAAATGAATTTGGCAAGCTAACTAATGCCGGTGCACTGTTGGCAGACGATTCGCCTGTCAAGCATTCGAGGCTGTTCTGTACACATTGGAACGGCTTGGACAAGAGCGGCGGAATTATAGATGCTTTGGACAGTGCTGAGTATTCCGGAAGCCTAATAATTTTGCTCAATGAAGGCTTTGCCTTTGTAAAACGTAATATGAAAACGCGTTGGCAGAAAACCGCGAGCTCAAGAATTGAGATGCCGGAATATTGCGAGCGAAGCGTGTTTGAGGCATTGGTTAATGCATTGATACATCGTGATTATTTGATTTTGGGCAGCGAGGTTCATATTGACATTTACGATGATCGCCTTACAATATCTTCACCCGGTGGAATGGCGGACGGAACACGAGTGCAGGAGCGAGACATTGCCAATATTTCATCGACCCGGAGGAATCCAACCTTGGCAGACATTTTCTCACGCTTGGGATATATGGAACGTCAAGGCAGCGGATTTAAAAAAATTACAGAAGCATATCATTCGGCATATAATTATAGGACTGAATTGGAACCAAAATTTTACTCCGATGCGACATCATTTCAAGTAACGCTATACAATTTGAATTATATGCCAAGTCAAAAAGTAGCGTTTGACGAGGAAAAAGTAGCGTTTGACGAGGAAAAAGTAGCGTTTGATGAGGAAAAAGCAGCGTTTGAAAAATTCATTTCCGAATTAAATTTCAGCAAACCTACAAGAAACAATATCCTTCTTCTGTTTGACAATTTTAATTTCAATATTGCTTTTTCTCGTACAGATGTCATCAAAATATGTAATTTAGCACCATCGTCTGCTGGCAAGCTGTTAGCAAAGCTAAAATCGTATGGCTTAATCACGTGTGCTACAGAATGCGGTCGCGGCAATTACAGGTTTACTATCCTTGGCTCCCCTTGATGCCCAAGGGGAGCTGTCGCGCAGCATACACCTGCAATCTATCAAAAGACCTCTCGGGCGTGCCCGAGAGGTCTTTAT
>CAZQSP010000231.1:0-1362 GCA_964596085.1 uncultured Oscillospiraceae bacterium | reverse complement strand
AAACTCCAAGGATTCAAACGACGGCAAGCTGTTTGATGTTGCTGTTGCAAACAAGACTAAGCTTACAAAGGCTGAAGTAACTGC
Organism: uncultured Oscillospiraceae bacterium; assembly: GCA_964596085.1. GTDB lineage: Bacteria > Bacillota > Clostridia > Peptostreptococcales > Anaerovoracaceae > CAG-238. Next base: position 1,278 of record CAZQSP010000231.1, on the reverse strand, counting down.
TGTATACAATGCTATGACAAAGGCTATCACTGATGCCAAGACTGCTGTTACAGCATATGCAAATGCAAAAGATGCGGTTAATGTAAATGCTTTGTATGCTAATGATCCTGACTTCTACAAAGTATTAAAGAACGCTATGGATGCTGCTGACAAGTATGCAGAAGTAGTAAAAGAGGGCAACAAGCTCAAAGCTAAGTACGCATTTGGCGTAAAGCAGTACAAGGATGCTGAGGTTGACAAGGTAGTTAAGGCTGCTGAGGAAAAAGTATATGCAGACTTAATGAGCGATTCCTTGGAAGATGAAGATGTATACAAGTACATCACAGCAGCAGGCAAGGAGATTTATGACCTTGAAGATAGTGCTGATAAGGATGACGTACTTGAAGAGATGATGGAAGATGCAGCAAAGCTTGCATACCAGAAATTCTTAGAAGCTATTGATGAAGCTGCTGAAAAGATCTATGAGAACGGACTCACCGGAACTACTCCTACCAGAGAATTTAAGTATGGTGCTGACAAGACTCCTGAAGCTGATCTCGTATATTTGAAGAGTACATATGCTACTTCACAAGGCGAGGATTGGGATGATATCGCAGGCGATACTATCGCTGCATTGAACGCTGCTCAGTCATATGACGAAATCGACTCCATCATGCAGAAGGCTGCTGACGATTTCAGCAAGCTCATGAAGGCTGACGACGCAGAGGATGTTGAGGATGCTATAGAAGCATACTCCAAGGCTCTCAAGGGCTTTGTAGAGCAGAACTACCAGCTTTTAGATAAGCAGGCTGATTACAGCCAGGCTTACGGAGCTATGACAGCTGGTGCTGTAGTAGTCGACTCTTGCCCACTCTATGATAACGGCGTAGATCTTCTTGAAGCTGCAACTACAGTTGAGGGTGTTAAGGCTGCATACGCAGAAGCACAGGCTCTCGTAACAGGTGCTAAGTCTGATGACGAGCTTGAAGATATGGCAGATGCAGTAGAGAAGCTGATCAAGGCTCTTCCTACAACTGCAAAGCTGACTGTTGCTGACAGAGATGCTGTCAAGGCTGCATACGATGCATATGTAGCATACTGCGACGTTGCAGGTGCTGATAAGAACGCTGTCGGTATTTCCACTCTTATTTCCAAGTACAACAAGGTTAACGAACTGTTGGTAGATGAAATTAAGGATGCTGCAGAAGCACTTGCAGAGAAGCTTGAAGATGTAGCAACAGGCTCTGACGATGATATGCCTAAGTACCTTGCTTACAAGGCAGAGGTTCAGGCTTTGGT
>CAZQSP010000230.1:0-1363 GCA_964596085.1 uncultured Oscillospiraceae bacterium | reverse complement strand
GATGGGCGCGCCCTGCAGCTATGGATATCTTCATGTCCGTTATTTCCGCTCCTATGAGCACGCCCCTGTGTGCTTTTTCCGCAAGGTGTGTCAAAACAAGTCTTTGCCAGTTGCGTGCGAATTTGTCCTCACTTACCAGGCTGTCAAAGACCAGTCCGCTGCCCGCAGGGAGTGGCTCAAGCAAGAGCTGCACCTCTGCATAGTGCCGCAGCGGTTCAAAGTGTCCCACACCGATTACCGGTGCTGCAATTGTCTCCTTGTATATGATTCCTCCCTCGCCAAAGTCAAGCTCTATTGCGAATCTCCTTTCGATAAGCTGCCTGAGTATCTCCAGCTCAAGCTCGCCCATTACCTGCACGTGTATCTGAGCAAGCTCCTCATTCCACATAAGTCGCAGGCTCGGCTCCTCCTCCTCAAGCTGTCTTAGCTTTTGAATCACAGTAAGCGGATCTTCACCCTGCGGCAGTATCAGCTCATATGTCAGCATAGGCGAAAGCAGCGGCTTGGCACTTTCGCGTTCACAGCCTATTCCCTCGCCTGCATAGCTCTTTGACAGACCCAGCACCGCACACACCATGCCCGCAGCTACGCTCTGCACCGACTGAAAGCCTTCACCGTTATAAATTCGTATCTGTTCTACCTTCTCACCGCTTTCAAGCACCTGCTTGTTCCTGAGAATGCCGCCCGTAACTCTGAGATAAGTTAGCCTGTTGCCCTGCTTGTCCCTGCCGATTTTATATATCCTCGCACCGAAATCCTCGCCGCAGTCTCCTGCTTTGCTGAAGCTGCCGAGAATGTCAAGGAATTCGTCAACCCCCTCAAGTCTGAGAGCCGAGCCGAAGCATACAGGAAAAAGCTCACGCTCTCTGATTGCCTGTATGATGCTTTCCCGGTAAAATACGCCGTCTGCCAAATACTCCTCAAGGAGCCTTTCACTTGCAGCGGCAATTTCTTCTGCCGCCGGCTCGCAAAAGCCGCACAATTCACTGTTTCCTCCTGCATATGCAGCCTCACTCTCCGGCAACGAGCTGAAGTCAGCAAAAACGCCGCCCCCGAGCTGCTCGGAAAGCTCCGCGATTATCTCCTCACGCTCTGCAGTCGGCTGATCCATCTTATTTACAAATACGAAGGTCGGGATTTTGTAATGCTCAAGCAGCCTCCACAGGGTCAAGGTATGTGCTTGCACCCCGTCCGCTCCGCTCACCACCAAAACCGCGTAATCCAAGACCTGAAGTGAGCGTTCGGTTTCACTGCTGAAATCCGAATGTCCCGGTGTATCCAGCAGCGTGAACTCCTTATCGCCTATCGAAAATCTCGCTTCCTTTGAGAAAACCGTAATTCCACGCTGCCTCTCGATTTCGTT
>CAZQSP010000229.1:0-1365 GCA_964596085.1 uncultured Oscillospiraceae bacterium | reverse complement strand
AGGCATATTTTCAAATATTTTGGATTTGGGGCGCTGCTCTGCATACGTCGAGGGAATCAGACACCGGGCAGTCACCCTTTCGAGGCAGCTCCGCCGCCCCATCTCCCCTGCAAGCAAAGTTAGCTTCATCTAAATATTGAAATTCAGCGCTTTGTTAGGAGTCCAAGCTTGCCCTTGTGCCACTCATTTTTATACTGTCTTATGCGGCGCTGCCTAAAGCGCGGTCCTTTTGATAAACTGTTACAGAATTATTTCATATTGTGGTATGTTGCAGGACTATGTCCGTTTCGCAAAACCTTGCAATATGAGCAAAAAGTAAAAAAGGGAGGAATTCAAAAAATGAAAAAAGTATTAACAGTGCTCCTCACGATTGCTGTTGTATTTACTTTCAGCTTCGGAAGCACATTGGCTTTCGCAGCAGATGAAAGCTACACAATCGATCAGTGGGACGAAGCATTGCAGGCTGAGAAAACAAATCAGTTAAGCTATGTTGCTACTGCAAAAAGCAGAGCAATCGCTGAGTACGAGTTCAGTAACCTGGGCTTTGTTAAAGACGATTTTACAGGTGCTCAGGTCGACGATGTAATCGCAGGCTATTCCAAGACAGCTATCGAAGCTGCTGCTGACAAGCTCGTAAAGGATATCACAAAGGCTATCGACGAAGCTATCAGAACCACATTAGATGATCCAACTAAAAAATATCCTACAGCTGAAAAGCCGGTTACAACTGCTGTTAAGAATGCTGTTGCAAGCTTTGATGCACCTGTAGGCATGGTTGACGATAAAGATATGACACTTGCCGCTGAATTCGCAGAAGTATTAGAGCAATACACCGAAGAACTTGACAAGACTCAGGCTCCGCTGACTAGGTCTCTCATTGAAGAAAAGCTGAAAGTTGATCTTACAAAGTATGAATCCGAGGACAAGGAATATGCTTACGATGAGGCAAGCAATGTGATTTCCGCAGGTTCCGATTTGACTGCTGCTGAAGCTGTTCAGGCTATTATTGATTACGCAAAGGATGCAATCAAGACTGCAGCTAAAGAGGATACATATGCAGCTCAGAGAACAGGTTATGAGGCTGCATATGCAGCATTCAAGACACAGCTTGATAATAATGTCACAACTCTCGAGGATGCAGCATTTGATGCAATTACAGACTCGACAACTCTTGCCGCTTCAGTAGATGCTTGGGCAAAATACGGTTACGACGATGCAAAAGAGATAGTAGATGATTATGATCCTGATACAAACTATAGCTGGGCAGGATACATTGACGGCACCGGCAGACTGGCTGCATTCTGGGAAGAAAACTCCAAGGATTCAAACGACGGCAAGCTGTTTGATGTTGCTGTTGCAAACAAG
>CAZQSP010000228.1:0-1377 GCA_964596085.1 uncultured Oscillospiraceae bacterium | reverse complement strand
GCGGAGTGGTGGATTCTATGGTGAACAACTACTCCGTATTTAAGCATAAGAGAAAGACAGACGAATATGCGCCGGGCGGCAAGGCAGGAAAAAGACCCGACCGTGCCGTGATAGTATATGCCAACCGTGCAAAGGAAGCATACAAGGATGTTCCTGTAATCATCGGAGGTCTTGAGGCAAGCCTTAGGAGACTCGGACATTACGACTACTGGAGCGACAAGGTCAGACGCTCGATTTTGCTCGATTCAAAGGCAGACCTGCTCATGTACGGTATGGGCGAACGAGCAGTATTGGAAATTGCGGAGGCACTGGACAGCGGAATTGAAGCTCGTGACATAACCTGGGTCAGAGGAACCTGTTATCGCGCGAAAAGCTTGGATATGCCCGGTATGGAGGAAACCGTACAGCTCCCTGCCTTTGATGATATATGCAGTAACAAACGAGCATATGCGAGAAGCTTTGCGATGCAGTATGCGAACCATGATGCGGTTTCGGCAGTGACACTGGCAGAAAAATACGGTGATACGCTGTATGTGGTGCAAAATCCGCCTCAGCCGCCGCTCGAAAGACAGGAGCTTGACGATGTATATGAGCTTCCGTTTGAGAATGAATGGCATCCAAGCTATGATGCACAGGGCGGCATACCCGCATTCAAGGAGATAAAATTCAGCATAGTAAGCTCAAGAGGCTGCTTCGGCGGCTGCAGCTTCTGTGCACTCACCTATCATCAGGGCAGACAGGTCAGAAGCCGCAGCAAGGCTTCTATAGTGCGTGAGGCAGAGAGCTTGACAAAGAAAAAGGACTTCAAGGGATATATTCACGATGTGGGAGGCCCTACGGCGAATTTCCGCTTTCCTGCCTGCGAAAAGCAGCTCACCAAGGGAGTATGCGCGAACAAGGACTGCCTTTATCCGAGCGTATGCCGCAACATGAAGGTAGATCACAGTGATTATATTGATGTTTTGAGAGCCGTCCGCGGTATTAAAGGTGTAAAAAAGGTATTTATCCGTTCGGGAATCCGTTACGATTATCTTATGGCAGACCCGAAAGCGGATAAATTCATAGATGAGCTTTGCCGCTATCATGTCAGCGGCACGCTCAAGGTCGCACCGGAGCATATTTCTCCGCAGGTGCTCTACTATATGAGAAAGCCCGCAAAGGAGCTTTTCCTCGCCTTTGACAAGAAATATCGGGAGACAAACAAGCGGCTCGGCCTAAAGCAGTATTTGATTCCTTATCTCATATCCTCGCACCCGGGCAGCACGCTCGAGGATGCGGTGGAGCTTGCGCTATTCCTGAAAAAATACGGCTTTGTCCCTGATCAGGTGCAGGATTTTTACCCTACGCCGGGGACACTGGCAACCTGTATGTACTATA
>CAZQSP010000227.1:0-1382 GCA_964596085.1 uncultured Oscillospiraceae bacterium | reverse complement strand
CCCAAAAACGAGCCTATCGTTCCGATTATAAAGGCGGGACCGGTCACAAGGCTGTAGCTCAGCACGCTCTCGCCCTCTTTCTGTGTCATTGCTCCGTTTTTCACAAAATCTCCGACGATCTTTGCCCCAACCGGATATCCCGACATAAAGGCTATCGCAAAGGGATATATCCGTTTCGGAAGTCTCTCGGGATTTACCGTTCTCTTTATGAAGTCGGCAAAGATAAAAAACGGCAGCAAAATCGGAACTATTGAATTTGCCCATATTATTATCGCACTCTTTGAGCCGGATTCCGTAATACTCGGAAAGAGCACCATGCAGGCTGCGAAAATGCAGGCTGCCGCAGGAATAAAACTGTTGCTTAGCTTTCTTTTCATAATAAGCATTCTATGCGGCAGCCGAAAAAATCATACCCTCTTTTCTGTTTTTAGAACAGACCACCGAAGAGTCCGCCGTTTCCATTTTTGTCGTTATTACAAAACAGCAAGTATATCACAACGATCAATATAATTAACCAAATTCCGCTGCCTCCGCCCTCATTGCAGCCGCACGGCGGTGCAGGCGGCGGACAGCAGGGCTGCGGCGGACACGGTGACGAACACGGCGGCGGACAGTTCTCCGGCGGAGGACACGGCGCCGGACAACATTTCTGTCTGCACTTTTCCCTGCAATCCTTCTCACAGCATTCCATACACTCCTTGGCGCTGTTTGAATTTCTGCGTTCCCATTGTTCACCCATAAAAAAACCTCCATATTATTCTTACACATCATAATATGCAGGTCTTATTAAAAACGATAATCTGTCTGAGCCTACAGCCAAGGACTTTCCCCTGCTACATCCTCGGGAGCTTCCTCGTCCTGTCCCATAGCTATCATATCTCCGAGCGAAACTATATATTCGTCGAGCGGGTAATCCGTACATTCCGAAAAATCGTAGTCATATTTGTTGGTGTTTCCGTCTATGCTTTCCACGCGAGCCGCAAGCAGTGCATCCCTAATCGGCATCTCGCTCTCTCTCATGCCGGAAAGCTCGGTGCAGTATGCCTTGCTCTCTATCGAATACCAGCGACGGAATCTGTCAAGCTCCTCTGCAAGCTTTGCTTCCAGTGTCTCGTCCTCCCCACAGCTTCTGCACATTCCGATGATTGCTCTTCTCACATTCTCGAGTATCGTAAAAAGCTCCGCCTGACTTCCCGGAACATAATTGGTTATTTCCTCAAAATAATTATCGGCAAGCTCTGCCAGCGTATCCTTGTTCACATCATTGAAAAGTGCTGCCACATCGCTGAACATAAGCTCCTCATCACATTCCATAAATGCTGCCAGGTTTTCAAAATACTGAAAATCCGAAGGCACATCTATGTCCAAAAGCTCATAAAGCT
>CAZQSP010000226.1:0-1387 GCA_964596085.1 uncultured Oscillospiraceae bacterium | reverse complement strand
CCCACAGCTTGTCCATAGGAAAACCGAGCTGCTGCGTGAGAAATTCAACGCCCCAGGTTAAGGATTCCTTCTTGAAATAGTCTCCGAAGCTGAAGTTTCCGAGCATTTCAAAGAATGTGCCGTGGCGAGCGGTATGACCTACATTATCTATATCGCCTGTTCTGATACATTTCTGACAAGTGCACATTCTCCTTTTGGGAGGTGTCTCCGTTCCTGCAAAATATGCTTTGAGCGGCGCCATTCCCGAGTTTATGATAAGAATGGATTTATCGTTTCTCGGAATTAGGCTGGCTGATTTACCTACATAATGTTCCTTGCTTTCATAAAAGTTCAAAAATCGTCTTCTTATTTCATTTAAGCCTAACTTTTCCATATAATAAATTCCTCCTGAAATTATGTACATACAACTTGCGGTCACAAGACTGCATACTAAAATATTGTATCACATTCAATGCAAAAAGTCTATGGCAAGCCATAGACTTTTTATAAATTGTTGCGCTAATACGAGCTGCAATAAGTGCTTGCGATTTACGTCTTATTGCATTTCGTTCTTAAGTGTTCTTGCCATTTGAGTCATATCATTGCGTACATCTCCCAACTCCTGTTTGACATCCTCCATATGGCTGAACGTGCGGCGAAAATCATTTTTCAGTTCTTTTTTTGCTTGCGGCCTCATTGACGAATACGCCATAACTGCTGCCGTTCCGACAACCGCCGCCGTAATAACAGCACTCGCTGCTTTTTTCATATATCATCACTCCCCCTCAATCATATTATTTGAAGTCGGAGCCTTTTTAATGTATGGAAATCTCTGAATAAAACCGCCGCCCAGCACAATATCACCGTCATAAAAAACCATAGACTGTCCCGGCGTAGCTGCTCTCTGCGGCTGTATAAACTTGGCAATTACACGCTTTCCGTCAATTTTTAATTTGGCTTCTGCCGGCTTGGCTGCATAGCGAACCTTCACTAAAACCGTCTTGCCGTCAAAATCAGCCGCGTGTCCCGCAGTAAAGAAATTTTTATCCGAAACGACCTCATCGCTGAAAAGCTCATCGTTATCTCCAAGTGTAATGCGATTGTTTTCATAATCAATATTGGTTACGAATACAGGTCTTCCAAGAGCTATTCCCAGCCCCTTACGCTGTCCGAGCGTATAATTCAAAATTCCTTGATGTCTTCCGAGAACCTTGCCGTCTTTATCTATGAATTCTCCTTCTTTTGAGGAAAAGCCTGCTTTTTTGATGTAGTCTTTGTAGCTTTCCGTAGGAGCTATGAAGCATATTTCCTGGCTGTCTTTTTTTTCGGCGTTTTGTAGCCTATTGTTCCTCGCAAGCTCTCTTGTTTCATCCTTGTCCGAAAACTCACCCAAAGGGAAAATTAAGCG
>CAZQSP010000225.1:0-1390 GCA_964596085.1 uncultured Oscillospiraceae bacterium | reverse complement strand
GCATAAGGAAGCGGCGGTGACCTTTCCATCCGGTTTTCAATCCAATCTGGGCATCATCTCCGCCATTGTCGGTCACGGCGACTATGTGATCTGTGATCGTGAAAATCATGCTTCCATTTATGATGGCTGTCGTTTGAGCTATGGCCGCATGCTCACCTATGGTCACGCCAACATGGAGGAATTGGAGATTCAGCTTAAAAAGATACCGGACAGCGCAGGAAAGCTCATCGTTACTGACGGCGTATTCAGCATGCAGGGCGACATTGCCAAGCTGCCGGAGATATGCGCTCTGGCGAAGAAATACGGCGCGCGAGTCATGGTGGACGACGCGCATGGTCTAGGTGTCATTGGCGAGGGCGGCAGAGGCACGGCCAGTCACTTTGATCTGGAAGATCAGGTGGACATCTATATGGGCACCTTCTCCAAGTCGCTGGCAAGTCTGGGCGGCTATATGGCGGCGAGCGCCGAGGTGGTGGATTATGTGCGCCATAATTCCCGTCCCTTTATTTTTGCGGCCTCCATTCCGCCGGCTCAATGCGCGGTGGCGCTGGCGGCTCTTCGCTATATCAAAGCCCATCCCGAGCGCGTGCAGCGCTTGTCGGAGCTGGCGAATTATGCGCGCACCGGCTACAAAAAGCGCGGAGTGAAGATCATTGAGGCCGATACGCCCATCATTCCGATCTATACCTATGAGCCTGTGCGCACGCTGAGCGTTGCGAAGCGGCTGTTTGAGGAGGGTGTGTATGTCAATCCGGTGCTGCCGCCGGCGGCTCCGGCGGACGGCTGTCTGCTGCGCACCAGCTACATGGCTACGCTGACCGAATCGCTTTTGGATGAAGCGATGGACGTCATTCAGCGCGTCCTTGAGGAGAGATAAAATGGATCGAGTGGTCATTATCACCGGCGGCAGCAGCGGTATCGGCATGGAAACGGCCAAATGCCTTTCAAAAGCGGGCTGTCGGGTATATGAATTTAGCCGACGTGCCGGAGATTTTCCATTTATGCAGCATTTCTGCGTGGATGTTTCGGATGAAGCACAGGTTCGTTCGGCGGTTGATAGGATCTACGCGAAGGAGGGCCGCATAGATGTGCTCATCAACAACGCGGGTTTTGGTATATCCGGCGCTTTTGAATTTACTGCTGCCGACGATGCTCGACGGCTCATGGACGTCAATCTATTCGGCATGAACAATACCATTCGTGCCGTGCTGCCGTATATGCGACGGGCAGGCTCAGGACGCATCGTGAATCTAAGCTCCGTGGCGGGGCCGCTGCCCATTCCCTTTCAGGCGTGGTATTCCATTTCCAAGGCGGCCGTCAATGCTCTGACCATGGCGCTGGCAAACGAGGTGCGCTGTTATGGCGTATCCGTGTGCAGTGTGATGCCGGG
>CAZQSP010000224.1:0-1399 GCA_964596085.1 uncultured Oscillospiraceae bacterium | reverse complement strand
GAATAGCCCAGAAATTCGTTGTAGCTTATGCCGCTGTCGCGATTATAGGAAGAGATCAGCAGACGCTGCCTCAGTTCCTCCTGCTTTTCCTCGCCCTTGTAGATGTTCACCAGCGTACCGGCCTGACATTGCTCGGCGATAAAGCGCGCGTCCTCCACGCGCAGGCGCATGCAGCCGTGGGAAGTGGGCATGCCGAAATCCTTTACGGCCTCCTCCTGCATGGTGGACAGATCCTTTTTATCAAAGGGAATGGAGTGGAACATATAGCCCCGATAGATGCGCGTGGCAAATTTCACAAAGCACCTGTACTCTCCCAGCCACAGCCATTCATGACGTTCGGGAGCGCGTACCTTCTCCACCATATCGAAAGCGCCGTTGGGCGTGCAGTCGTTCATTCCCGAAGAGGTGAGCATCTGACGAACGATGGTATCGTCCTTCGCGTCATATATGGTCACGATCTGATTGGTGACATCCACGCCGATATAATAGGGCATATCGTAACCCGTGCTCATGGCAAGTGCGCCGCAATCGCAGACGCATAGCAGCGTCAGCGCAACGATCATGCTCAGAATTTTTTTGAAACGCATCTTCAAACCTCTATATCCTTTTGATTGACCGCAGAAACTCGGCGGTCTGCGTCGATATTCCGCTTCTATCCTCAAACATATCCTCAAACGCCCAAGCGGAAGGAAAGGTTCACATCCTTCATGTAGCCCTGCTCATCCTTGTGGCTGACGAGCACCCATCCGGTTTCCTCGTCCACGCGCAGTACGTTCACTTCCACGTCGTACTTCACTCTGGCGAGCACTTCGGAATCCTCATCCGGCTCGGCATAGATGCTCACGCGGCTGTCGCGCTTGCTGTTGACCACCACGGCGGTAATGGGTTCGCCGTCGTCCTCATCTTCAATCGCATCGGAATCCTCGCCCGATGCTTTTTCCAATTCATCCGCGCCGCCCTGCCAGAAGGTCAGGTATTGACTCATCAGATAACCGATCTCCTCAGCGTAGCCCACCTTCGTCCACTCGCCCTGCTGAGAGAGCACGCGCATGCTGGTTCCGTTGGGAATCTGCGCATAGATGGAGCTTTGTCCGTCCGGCGCTTCGCGAAGATTGAGCTTCACATCATCGGAGCCTGTGTTCACAGTCGCGTAATCCACCGCTTCATTCTCGTTCTGCGCATACTGTTCGCTGGCATAATAGGCCTTGAATTGTTCCAATTCGCTGTCCGCGCCCGCGATATATTCTTCCAGCGTGTTGCCAATGACGACGCTCTGTTCGCCCGCGCTGTATTGAAGCACGGTATTTTCATCGGTATAATGCTCCAGATATTTAGAGAGCATATAGCCCTTTTTGCCCTTGAGCATCACGTTGACCCATTCGCCCTCGCTGCCCAAGAG
>CAZQSP010000223.1:0-1405 GCA_964596085.1 uncultured Oscillospiraceae bacterium | reverse complement strand
AGACTCAGTCTATCGAACAGTAAGAATAAAATCAAATAGTACGATTTGCTTTTGACAGATTAGTATAAGATAGCTATGTGATATTAGTACAGTTATACATAAAATCAATGATTTAAAGCATATAGCGGGGGGAGTATTCCTCCCGCTTATCGTCGTATTATGGGGGAAGCTCTTTTTATAAAGGATTTTGAAGGAATCCCAAAGGAGAGGGCGGTTTGGGAAAAAGCCCCCTGTCTTTTAGGATTAAATTTGGAGGTTTATTACATGGAATTAGTTGCGAAATGGCTGCCATATATATTAGCAGGTATTTCCGTGGGCGGACAGTATGCGCTGATAGCTATCGGCTATACTATGGTTTACGGCATACTCAGACTGATCAACTTCGCGCACGGCGATATGTTTATGATGGCAGGTCTTATTATGATCTATTTGGTTTCGGCACTGCCTGTGTGGCTCAGTGTTGTAATCGTAATTATTTTTACGGTCGTGCTCGGCTGTACGATCGAGGAGGTGGCATACAGACCGCTTCGCTCGGCACCGAGAATGTCCATTATGATTTCTGCTATAGGTGTGTCCTATTTCCTGCAGAACATAGCACTGTATCTGACGGGCGGATTGACAAAGACTTATCCGTCGATCCCGTTCCTGCAAAAGACGGTTACGGTTCTGGGAGCGCATACCAAGATGGTAACGATAATAACACCTTTCCTTACGATAGCCTTGGTTATCGCTCTGGTTATGCTGATAAATCATACCAAGATAGGTATGGCGATGCGTGCGGTATCGCGTGACTTTGAGACATCTGCGTTGATGGGAATAGATATCAACAGGGTAATCCTTGTGACCTTTGTTATCGGCTCCTTCCTGGCTGCCGTTGGCTCCGTGCTGTTCTTCTCGAACTACACGGGCGTAAACCCAATGTCGGGCGCAATGCCGGGACTCAAGGCGTTTGTTGCGGCGGTATTCGGCGGTATCGGCTCGGTTCCGGGCGCAGTTGTCGGTGCGTTCATAATCGGAATATGTGAAAACCTTATCAAGGGTGCCGGTTGGACGACCTTCTCCGATGCGTTTACATTTGTGCTTCTCATCATCGTTCTTATGGTAAAGCCTACGGGAATCTTCGGCGAGAAGGATATAAACAAGGTATAAGGAGGGACAGATATGGAAAAGACATTATCAAAGAAACAAAAAACTGTCCTCAGTGCTGTAGCTATAGTGATTTTTCTCGTGCTGGTGTTGCTGGGTGATATGTATATCCCTATGACATCGAAGTGGAATATGCTTATGACTGTGCTCAAGAAGGGTTCGATTTTTGCCCTTGTTGCGGTTTCAATGAACCTGCTTAACGGCTTTACGGGGCTGTTTTCGCTCGGACAGGCAGGCTTCATGCTTATAGGTGCATATG
>CAZQSP010000222.1:0-1424 GCA_964596085.1 uncultured Oscillospiraceae bacterium | reverse complement strand
AGGCCTTCGTGCGGATGCTGGGTGCGCTCGAGCCTACGGGCTGCGGCAACCCTGAACCGATCTTCCACACCGAAGCAGAGCTGGTCGAGGCGCGCGCGATCGGCGCACAGGGCGCGCATCTGCGGCTTCTCTGTGCGGAAAACGGCGTGCGCAGGACAGGCATTTATTTCGGCGCGGGCGAGCTGGCTGGAAGGCTGGGCGAGAGGGCGGAGATTCTGTTTACGCCTCAATTGAATAGCTGGAATGGCCGCACGGATGTGCAGCTTAGGCTGTGCGCGCTGCGGGAAGCGGATCATTTGCAGAGAATCGATGCGGCAAGTGTCGAAGAAGGCGCTTTGCAGCGCAGATTCTTAACAGAACTGTTCTATAATAGACACAGCAGTTGCAAGGGCGACGCACATGCCGTCGGCATGCAGGAATTAAAGCATCGCTTAAAATCGGGCGTGCAGGGCACGTGGATCCTCTGTGCGGGTCTGAACGTTGCGCGCGGGCTATTGCGAGATCTGGATTCAGAGGCGCTTGATCTGTTCTTGGGAGAAGTGCCTGCGGACGCGAGATGCTTCAATGCGCTCATTGTTTGGCCGGAGCGCCTGAATCATTGGCCTAGGGGTCTTCGGACAATTGTGCTGGCGGGCGTACCTGTGCCGGATGAGGAGCTGACGGGGGTAGAGCTTCTCCGGCTGGAGGGGGCTGATTTTCCGGTGGAAGAGCTGCCGGATGTGGATCAGATGCGCGAGACGTATAAGGCGGCGCGCGTCCTCAGCCGAAGAGCGATACGATTAAAGGACATGGAGATGCTGGATCGCTTGCTCGGAGAGGAAACGGGCCTGAGCGCCACATGCTGCCATGCGTCGATTTTGGCGCTGGCGGATATGCGTTTGGTGGAGCTTGGGGCAAAGCCCTTCAGCTTCGCGCTCATGCCCATGCAAAAGACAGATCCGGCTTCCAGCGCCCTCTGGCGCGCGATTCAGAGGCTCAGACAGATCGAGGGAAGGAGGGGGCTTGAATGAACGGAAGTACGGCAAAGGGCTACATGACGGTAGATGATTTGATTCGCAGGATCCGCAAGTTTCATCCGGAGGATAACATGAATCTGGTGCGCAAGGCCTATGAGTTTGCAGAAAAGGCGCATGCGGGTCAGATGCGCAAGTCCGGCGAGCCCTATTTCAGTCATCCCTGCGCGGTGGCCGTGATCCTCACCGATCTGATGCTGGACGGCACGACCATCGCCGCTTCCCTGCTGCACGATTGCGTGGAGGATGTGGAGGGCGTGACCCTTGAAACCATAGGGCAGGAGTTTGGGCAGGAAGTTGAGCTGCTGGTGGACGGCGTGACCAAACTGTCCAAATTGAACTTCGCTTCGCGCGAGGAGGCCCAGGCCGAAACTCTGCGCAAGATGTTTTTGGCCATGGCCAAGGACATTC
>CAZQSP010000221.1:0-1429 GCA_964596085.1 uncultured Oscillospiraceae bacterium | reverse complement strand
ATATGAAGCAGCAGAGGCAGAGCGTCTGGGCGTGAGCGCCTATGATCTGATCAACAAGGAAATTGAAAAGAGTCCCGTGGGCGCGAACGGCGTGATCTTCCTGCCCTACATGCTGGGCGAGCGCGCGCCGCGCTGGAATCCCGATGCAAAGGGCGCGTTCCTTGGCCTGAAGATGGAAAACAAGCGCGAGGATATGCTCCGCGCTGTGCTCGAGGGCGTTACCATGAATTTGGGCGTTATTCTGGATATTCACCGCAAGAATCTGACCATTGACGAGATCATGGTTATCGCTGGCGGCGCGAAGGGCGCGGTGTGGCGTCAGATGATGGCGGATATCTTCAATGCGCGCATCAAGGCGCCTGCGATGCTGGAGGAGGCCAACTCCATGGGAGCCGCCGTCACGGGCGGCGTGGGCGTGGGTCTGTTCAAGGACTTTGACGCCATTGATCGCTTTATGGAGATCACCGCTGTGCATGAGCCTAATCCTGCGGCGGTAAAGGCCTATGCGCCGGTGAAGGAAATGTTCGAACTGTGCTACGAATCCATGCTGCCTGTATACAGCAAGATGGCGGGCAAGTGAAGTTTCTGAATTTGAGGAGGAACGATTTATGCAGACTTCTAAGCTCTTTACGCTGCTTCCGGAGGAATGGGTTGCCACTCCGGACGGTATGACCATTGATAAGGACAATAATCTCATTCTTTCCTGCCCGAATTTCGCCAATATGGACATTCCGTCCTGCGTGCTGAAGATCACCCCTGACAAGAAGATTACCAAGTGGTTTGACGTTCCCGTGAATCCTGCCACCGGAGAAGCTCGAACCATGGGTCTGGAATTTGGGCCTGACGGCGATCTTTACATGGTGGACAATCCCGGCTGGACCGGACGGGAGGATCTGATTCGCACTGGCCGTATCCTGCGCCTGCGCGTCAGCGAAGCCGGCGAGATCGAGTATTGCAAGGTGGTTGCAGACGGTATGGAGCATCCCAATGGTCTGCGCATTAAGGGCGACTATCTGTATGTTACGCAGAGCACGATGGAACTGGAAAAGACGGAATCCGGCAAGCTGATGAGCTGCGTATACTGCTTCCGGCTGGATGATGAGAATATTCATTGCACCAATACGCTGGATGATGAGAATATCATCTGCACCTTTATTACCGAGAATCCCAAGTGTCAGTACGGCGTGGACGGCATTGTTTTCGATCGTGAAGGCCGCCTGATTATCGGCAACTTTGGAGATGGCAGCGTATGGCGGCTGTATCTGAGCGCCAAGGGCGACAAGATCGTGGACAAGGAGCTGTGGTGCTGCGATCCCGAAAACCTCAAGACTACCGACGGTATGTCCATAGATAAGTATGGCAATATCTATGTCGCCGATTTTTCCGCCAACGCCATCGGCAAGATCTCGCCCGACGGCAAGATCACCCG
>CAZQSP010000220.1:0-1431 GCA_964596085.1 uncultured Oscillospiraceae bacterium | reverse complement strand
CTTGTCCCGTGAGGACAGGCAAGAAAGGAGAACACATAATGTCATTAGAAGCTCAAAAAGCAAAACAGGTCGTTATCGACGAGATCAAAGAAAAATTAGACGGAGCGCAGTCCGCAGTGGTTATCGACTATATGGGAATCACCGTTGCACAGGCTGATGAAATGAGAAAGAAGCTGCGTGAGGCTAATGTAGACTACACCGTATATAAGAACACTCTTGTAAAGAGAGCAATCGCAGGAACAGAGTTTGAAGGTCTTGCAGAGGTTCTTGACGGACCGAGCGCACTTGCTATAAGCAAGGAGGATGCTACAGCTCCGGCAAGAGTATTAAATGAAGTTATCAAGGACTTCAAGAAAATGGAGTTCAAGGCAGGTGTCGTAGAAGGCAAGTTTATGGACAAGAACGCAATCCAGGCTGTCGCAGACATTCCATCCAGAGATGTCCTTATTGCCAAGTTTATGGGAAGCATTCAGTCCCCTGTCGGCAAAATGGTCAGAACCTTCCAGGCTATCGCAGATGCGAAGGCAGAATAGAAGCTGCAGCCTGACAAGGGCAGCATAATCAGAAATCAATATCATCTCAAGAAATGAGAAAATTTATAAAGGAGAAAATAAAATGAATAAAGAACAAATTATCGAAGCTATAAAAGCGATGACAGTTTTAGAATTAAACGAGCTGGTAAAGGCTTGTGAAGAAGAATTTGGCGTATCCGCAGCAGCTCCGGTTGCAGTTGTAGGTGCAGCAGGCGCAGCAGCAGAGGAAGAACAGAGCGAGTTCACAGTAGTTCTTGAATCCGCAGGTGCTGAGAAGATCAAGGTAATCAAGGCTGTAAGAGAGTTAACGGGTCTTGGACTCAAGGAAGCTAAGGAGGTCGTTGACGGTGCTCCTTCCAACATCAAGGAAGGCGTTGAAAAGGCAGAGGCTGAAGCAATCAAGGCTCAGTTAGAGGAAGTTGGCGCAACTGTAGTATTAAAGTAAGCACAACGCCGGACTATACCGATACCGATACGGGTAACGAAACCGACAAGCGGTCGCATATGCGACCGCTTTTTCAAATACCTCTCCTTTGTATGTGAAATAATTCTAAAAAATTCAAAATAATGCTTGATTATTTGACACAAGTATAATATAATATTAGACTGCCACATAAAGTAATTTGTTTTAAGAATATAAGGAGTGATAAAGATGCCAAAACCTATACCGGTAGGTAGAAAAGAACGTATGACGTTTGCGAAGATCAATGAGGTCTGCGAAATGCCGAATCTGATACAGATTCAGACCGACTCATATAATTGGTTCATTTGCGAAGGTCTCAGAGAAGTTTTTGAAGACATTTCTCCGATTAAAGACTATGCGGGTAATCTCGTTTTAGAATTTATCGATCATTCGCAGACCGATTCTCCAAAGTATGAGAAGGAGGAGTGCAAGGAG
>CAZQSP010000219.1:0-1431 GCA_964596085.1 uncultured Oscillospiraceae bacterium | reverse complement strand
AACTTGTATTTTTCACAGTTTTGACACACTGTATGTTTTTTTTAGTGCTAAAATAGCAATATCGTATAAATAGGAGGGGCTTTTTGATGAAAGCGTGGATCAAAAATCATAAGATGATTACGATTGCGGCGGCAGTGATTGTAATACTGCTGCTGATAACGAGCATTTTTTTTAAGGACGAGGCGGCAAGCTATGCACAGGAAACAGCAGCACTCAGAGATATTGTGACATATAACAGCTTTGTAGGTAATGTAGAGCCATCGAGCGATTTTAAATTGGTGGCGCAGGCATCAGAGGAGGCAGTAGCAGTTCTTGTAAAAAAAGGCGACAGGGTTAAGGCAGGGGATGTCATAGTCAAGCTGGATACCACCTCTATAGATGATAATATCGCGCTTCAGGAGGCAAACCTTTCTACAACACAAAAGAGCAACAAATATAATATTGCAGATGCAAGGCGTAATTATGAAAACTACAAGGAGACGATAGACAGTGGGCTCAACAGCAGTCTGGAAAGCTCCAGAATGCAGATGGAAGGTGCCGAAAAAGCACTGAAGGATGCCAAGGAGGAGTACGAAAAGGCGAAGGCCTCCATAGACAAGGGTACATACGATAGCATTCAGAGCGTATATATGCAGAAGGAGCAGGCTCGCCGCGCATATAACGCAGCAAGCGACAGTGCTGCTGAGGCATATTCGTATTATTTGGAAGCAAGAAGGGCATACAATGATGCGGAAAGAGATGCTGCCTCGGGCTCAGCTACTGCCGCTCAATCCAAGGCATCGCTGCCTACGCTCATGCAGGCATTGGCAAGTGCGGAGGCGCAGAAAAGCTCAGCAGAGCGTGCTGAGGATAATGCTGAGGGAGCATATGACGATGCATTGACCGCTTTTAACAATGCCAAAACGAATATTTTGGATAAGCTCGACGATGCGATAGAGAGTACACAGATAAGCTACAACAATGCAGCCAAGAGCTTTGAGGTAGTTCGCCTGCAGGTCAACCAACAGCTTGAGGGCTATGAGGCCATGCTCGAAAAGACAGAGGCACTCAGCGATGTAAGTGCGGCGCAGATACAGCTTCAGAGTCTGAGACATACGAGAGACAACTATATCATCACGGCACCCTGCGACGGAACCGTAACGGAGCTTCATATCGAAAAGGGTGATATGGTGACGATGGGCATGCCCGTAGCGACGATTGCCAACATCGACAGTATGCAGGTTTCGATAAAGGTTGATGAATATGCGATAAAAAATGTCAAGGTCGGCAGTCCCGTTAAGATTTTCATAGATGCGATAGAAAAGGAGTATGATGGAACGCTGATAGAGGTTGACAAGACAGCCTCTATAGAGGGCGGTGTTTCTTACTTCAACGCCAAGGTCAGCTTTACGCCTGACGAGGACGTAAAGAGCGGCATGAGCGTGGAGGTCA
>CAZQSP010000218.1:0-1438 GCA_964596085.1 uncultured Oscillospiraceae bacterium | reverse complement strand
CGCCTTGCTTGGGAAAGCAGCTACAAATTTGCAGCGGAAGCGAGCGAGGTCGAGCAGGAAACTAGCTTTGTCAAGTATAAAGCGGCAGAATTAAGAATCACTGAAAGCAATGATCTTCAAATCGAATCCGATCCTGCGATACCGACGGTTTTGGATATAATTGAGGATGCTGCCGCCTATGAAAATGAAGGCGGAAGGAAGGCGGAGCTTATGCGTGAAATATTTACGGCAGATGCTGCGGAAAATGCCGTAAAGCTCAAGGCAGAATGCACAAAGCCTGCGAAAAATGAGATAGCAGTGCATCTCAAAGACTTTCTCAGATACTATCCGGTAAACCTCAATATATACGACAGAAGAACAGGTGAATTTTTACAATTCGAAGATATATCTTATATCGGAACGGAAAATGAGGAAGGCTTTGCACAGCTTAACCGTTTTTTCCGCATTCCGGTGCTTGAAAAGCAGCGTAGATTTTATTCGTTTGATTTAGGCTCAAACGAAAAGATCAACTTTTTCATGGACTTTGGGAATGTGAACGAAAGCGGCAGCGACTTTACGGAGGAGGCGTTTGAGCTTTATATGCGAGGCTATGATAGCGGAACAGCTTTTTATATGCTCTTCGATGCACACATAGAGTACCCGGCGGATACTGCGAGGGAAAGGGCTGAGGCTGTCGCAGACACGAGCATGATTTCCGGCGGCTACGGAATATACAGGCTGCCTTACGACTTGCAGAGCGGAGAGCTTTCTGTAGGAGAGCTTGAAACGGTTTATCACCTTGACCCAAAGAACTATAACGAAATAGTTTCGATAAGTCCCGACGGTGAAAATATGCTGATTACGGTCAGCGACGGAAAGAACATACACGCAGAGCTGATCAGCCTCAAGGATATGAAGCTCGTGCAGAGAATAGAGCTTCCGATTTTTTCGGGAAAGACCGCAGCTGCGGAAAACGGCTTGCTCAAATATGTGGGGCACAGAGAGGTCGAGCTTACGGAGGGCGGCAGCGAGGCGGCTACGCTCTTTTATACGGACGGCTGCTACTGCCTGTTGAGCTATGAAAACGGCAGGTATGAATCCGAGCTTTCCTTTACGGCAGAGGAAATGAACATGGGAAACGAAGCAGAGCCCCTTTACAGCCTCGGAATTTTAGGAAGCCTTGACAGCGATGAGAGCATAAGGCTCGCCTATGACGGCAGCAGTCTTGCAGTGCTTGGCTGCTGCAATATACTCGATCAGCTTTCCGGATTTGACTCTTATGAGAATTTGACATATTATCTGAGATATAGCTGTGCACTTGATGTGGCGGTTGCGGACGGCGAGGGACTGAGATACTACGGCAGACTAGATACGAGCCTTTCGGATTTCGGCGAGAGCCAAAACGGCGGCAGCCTTGACGGACTTGACGGAAATGACGAATTTTTCTCGGATGCTCCGT
>CAZQSP010000217.1:0-1442 GCA_964596085.1 uncultured Oscillospiraceae bacterium | reverse complement strand
ATAGCCTGTGGATACTCCGCCTTTTATCGTTAGGTATTTTATGTGTTTATAGGCTATGTATGCTCGTGGAGAGGCGTTTGCCCCAAAGATTGAGTTAAAATTCCCACGCACACCAGCACTCAAAAAGACTTTATCAATAATGCCTAGCTCCCCCTCTGCGAAAAGTGCGCCGATATGTTGCTCTTGTAGTGGCGACTTACCACCTAGCACGAAAAGCTTATCTCTAAAATTATTATACCAATACCTTCCGCCGACATTGAGATTTAGCCCTAAATTATTATTGAATATAAAAATCATCTGCGTTGTGTTATCTACAATCACATCTTGCCCCGTAAGCTCCCTGCTATCACCAGCGGATACGCCATTGAAAACTTTGGGCGTTGTGCCATTGCTAAAACTTGCAGTCGTTACAAATCTATCTAAATTTAGCGTTAGGTTGTATTGCAAACTCGTCTCCGTGCTTAAAAGCGAGAGAATCGCATTTGGATTATCGATATAGTTACCCTTATGAGATACAATCGCATTAAATCTATGCAAGTCCATATCCGCACTATAGCCACTATTTACTCTGTTTCCATTATAAGTGCCTAAAAGCCCATCACTATTATCATAAAGCAAAGTGCTATAATCCACATCTGCATAGACGCTATTTAGCGATAGTCCCGTCTGCGTGGTATCAAGCGAGTGCCAATTTAGCCTCACCCCTGCATTATATCCCTCCATCGGAGCTAATCCCACGATATTATTACGAGAAGCGTTAGTGAAACTGCCATTATTGTTTGGAATCACTCTTAAACTCTGTGCGGCAAGTCGCTTATTATACCTGCCTCGTAGGTTTAACCCCCAATTTTTCGCCTCATTTAGCGGTCCCATCGTATAAAAGTTAAAGCCCATCGTATCGCCGAATGCCTTTTGCTCCTGTGCGGTGTAATCTAGCCCGATACTCGTAGCCCATTTCTCTAAATTTTTCTTTGTGATGATATTTACCACACCGCCCATTGCATCACTCCCATAGAGCGTAGAGGCTGGTCCCCTTATGACTTCTATCCGCTCAATAGCACTAAGTGGTGGCATAAAGCTAGTTACGCTATCGCCAAAGCCATTTGGGAAAAGCGAGGAGTCGCCATTTATCCTCTTGCCATCTTGCAAAATAAGCGTATAGTTGCTCCCCATACCGCGAATGGATATGCCATAACCGCCCGTTTTTGAAACACTACTATCAATACTTACACCGGGGACACTGCTTAACGCTTCGGCTAAATCACGCACGGGACGAGACTTCAAATCCTGTGGCTTGACTACGCTGATACTTGCGGGGGCGTTTTGAATATCTTGCTCATAGCCACTCGCACTAACTACGCTTTCGCCAATATAAACTTCGCTAATCTCTTCGGCTAGAGCATTCTGCCCCCCCCCAATTGCAATAATGGAGAGTGCCAGAA
>CAZQSP010000216.1:0-1444 GCA_964596085.1 uncultured Oscillospiraceae bacterium | reverse complement strand
CTGTAACCGTTATGTACGACGGCTTGGTGATGCTTCCCGTATATTTTCTGTCCTTGGGCTTTTGAACGGTGATATATGACAGGTCGCGGCTCGGCGATATCTCAAACGGGATCATCCTGCTGTCCGTGTAGCTGCCCTTCCCCGACACAAGTACGTATGCGGTTCCCGCTGCTGCGTTCCCCAGGTAATTCACAGCATAGTCGATGCCCTCCGTGAGGTAAATCCCGTTGTGGTATACGCTAACGCTCGGCTCGTGCACGGCTCCGGCTGAGTAGCTGAAGCTTGAGCTGCCAAGGTATACGTCACTGTCGTACAGGGAGTAGTCGGAGGTTTTTTGACTCTCCCTGTTCAAATACATAAAGTTCACATCCGCTCTGCCCGCAATTCCGTTAACATCGCCGCTTGAGCTGTACTGCCAATAATCATAAGCATAATCATAGTTGCAGGTGTTGTAATACTGCGCCACCCATATAGGGTACTCCTCGCCGATAGCCTTTCCGTCCACGGTTTTGTTCAGGAAATTGAGGTTTGCATACAAGCCTGCCTCATAGCCGTTTGCCTCGATATACTCGCAAAAGGCTCTCACATTCGCCGTGGCCTGCAGCTTTGTTATTGTGCCGCTTGTGAAGCGTCCGGAGGCTGCCGGCGAAAATTCATAGTCCATAAAAACGGGCAAATCAAGCTCCCTGCCCTCCAAGAGCTCCAAGGTGTATTTTGCCTCGGCTCTCGCCTCAAGTGTGTTCAGCGCCTGCGAGAAGAAATACACTCCCACCATCACTCCTGCGGCCTTGGCAGCCTCGATGTTCTGCACAAAATAATCGTCAGGCTTCATATTGCCGGCGGCTCCGTAGCCTCTGTAGCCTATACGTATCAGCGCAAAATCTACTCCGTCAGCCTTTGCCGCATTCCAGTCTATGGTGTTTTGGTATGTGGACACATCCACTCCGTTGACGATAATACAGTTGTCTGCCTGTGCGCTGTGCGTGTACGCTGTGCCCGTAAACGGAGATACGCTTGTGTCGGCAAACGCCAACGACGTTGTGATGCTTACGGTAAACGCAAGTATCAGCGCCAAGGCTGCCGCCCCCAAGCGCCTTCTCTTTACACGCTCCCTCTCTTTTTTTCTTCCTTCTTCACCTCTTTTGTCCCAAAAAATCATTATACCTTTCCCCCTTATCCGGCTATGCCTGCTGCATCTGCGCCTTCTGTTTTTCTTCCTCCTCAAGCACTCTGTATGCAACCTTACCTACCAAGGTCTTTGGCAGGTCGTCGCGGAATCTTATTTCGCGTGGTATCGCATATTTTGCCACGTGCTTCTCGCAATATTCGAGCAAAATTTTTCTTGCCTCATCCTCGGAAACCTTAGCATCCGGCTTCAAAACGACATAGGCAACGACTCTCTGCATTCTGAGAGAATCCGGAACTCCGATTACACAGCTCATAT
>CAZQSP010000215.1:0-1452 GCA_964596085.1 uncultured Oscillospiraceae bacterium | reverse complement strand
TCAACGGCGGAGCTGCATTCGGTAAGTTCGGTACAGAGGCTTCCAAGGGTACTAAAGTATTCGCACTCGCAGGCAAGATCAAGAAGGGCGGACTTGTAGAGGTTCCTATGGGAATGACTCTCAGAGAGGTTCTTTTCGGAATCGGCGGCGGCATCAAGAACGACAGAGAATTCAAGGCTGTACAGATGGGCGGACCTTCCGGCGGTTGTATTCCTGCACACCTTATTGACACACCTGTTACATATGAAGACATCAACAAGACCGGTGCTATCGTAGGCTCCGGCGGTATGATCGTAATGGACGAGGATACTTGTATGGTTGACATGGCAAGATACTTCCTCAACTTCACTCGTGACGAATCCTGCGGTAAGTGTAACTACTGCCGTATCGGTACCAAGAGAATGCTTGAAATCCTTGAAAGAATTACAAACGGCGAAGGTAAGGACGGAGATATCGAACTGCTCGAAGAGCTTGCAGGCAAGATCAAAGACGGTTCCCTTTGCGGACTGGGTCAGACTGCTCCAAACCCTGTACTTACAACAATCAAGTATTTCAGAAACGAATACGAAGACCATATTTACAACCATAAATGTACAGCCAAATCCTGCAAGGCTCTCGTAAGCTACACTATTACAGATGCCTGCAAGGGCTGTACGGCTTGCTCACGCAAATGTCCTGTCGGTGCTATTTCCGGCGAGGCTAAGGGTCAGCACGTTATTGACAAAGAAAAATGTATCAAGTGCGGCAAGTGCTTAGAAACTTGCAAGTTTGGTGCAATCGAAAAGAACTAAGAGGGGAGGAAACGGTAATGAACAAATATAGATTAAATATTAACGGCAAGGAAGTTACAGGCTTTGCCGGTCAGACTATTCTTGAAGTTGCCAGAGAAAATGATATTTTCATTCCAACTCTTTGCTACGATGAAAGAACAAAAATTTACGGCTCCTGCGGTTTATGTATGTGCGAGGTAGACGGAAATCCTAAGCTTTGCAAGGCTTGCGCAACGGAAATCGCTCCGGGCATGATCGTTAATACAAATACAGACAGAGTAATAGAATCCAGAAAGACTAACTTGGAGCTTCTGCTTTCAAATCACACAGGTGACTGCAGACCGCCTTGCGTACTTGCTTGTCCTGCAAAGACAGACTGTCAGGGCTATGTGGGTCTTATCGCAAACGGCGAATTTGAGGCTGCGCTTGAACTCGTAAAGGATAAAATTCCGCTGCCTGCTGCACTCGGAAGAGTATGTCCGCATCCTTGCGAGGAAGCCTGCAGGAGAGGACTGATTGACGAGCCTATTTCAATTCAGCAGTTAAAGAGATTCGTTGCCGATCAGGATCTTGACGGCGCAAGATTTGTACCTGATTGTGAAGAAGACACAGGCAAGAGCGTTGCAATCATCGGCGGCGGTCCTATGGGCTTATCCGCAGCATATTTCCTCAGACAGATGGG
>CAZQSP010000214.1:0-1460 GCA_964596085.1 uncultured Oscillospiraceae bacterium | reverse complement strand
CGCCTCCAATGTGGAGGATTATATCAATGAAGAGACGGTGATCTTCGGCCCGGGGCGCGGCAGTTTCTCTGAGGCCGTGCCGAGCGTTTTGGTTTCCATTGGTTTTCTGGGTACGCTTATCGGCCTGTCGGAGGGACTTTCCGGCTTTAGCATGGCCGATTCTCAGGCCGTTATGGATTCCATTGTTACGCTGATCCCCGGCATGCGATACGCCTTTATGACGTCCATATTCGGCGTGGTGGGTTCGGTGGGCTTTACGCTCCTTACCCGCGTCGTTCACGGCTCCACCGAACGCACGCTGCGTTCCTTCTACGGAGCCATGAGCCGCCATGTGGGGCTGGTGACGGTGGATCCCATGACGCAGGTGGCGATCTATCAGCAGGAGCAGACGGCGCTTATCCGCAGGATGTCCGAAGAAATTTCCGGCCGATTCGCTGAAAATATTGCTCAGACTGTGGGTCAGGCGGTAGAACCGCTGAATCAAAGCCTGCGCAACTTTGTCACCGTGAATACCAAGGAGCAGATGCGCTTCCTTGACGCGGTGGTCACTCGTTTTATCGACCGCATGGACGGCGCCCTTTCCGGTCAGCTCAAGAAATTCTCCCATGTGCTGGAGGACGCCGTGCGCTATCAGGAAAGCTCCATGGCTAATGTGAAGGAAAGTCTGACGGAGACCGGCGAAATGCTCGACAGCATCCGTGCCGTTGCCCGTATTGCGGAGGACATGGTGCGCGCCAACGCCGATTATATCAGCGATCTGCGTCAAAATCAAAAGCAGACCGACGACGCCCTTGCGCGCACGGTTTCCAGCATAGAGCAGATGGATCTCATCAGCCGTCAGCAGGCCGGCTATCTCAAGAGCGTATCCGCCATGCACGCGGAGGTCACTCGTTCCATAGACCAGATGACCTCGGCGATGAACGGCTTTACCGATCGCTTGGCAGAACAGAGCGCCAACGCTTCCACCGGCATGCTCAAGGCGGCGGCGGAGCTGCGTGCGACCGGAGCGCAGCTTGAGGAGATTCATCGCGACTGTGCCGCGTCCATCACCAATGAGCTGAAGCTCACGCTGGACGCCTATCAGGATTATGTGAACCAGTTTACCCAGCGGGTGGATTATCTGGCCGACGGCATTTCCGACGCGCTCAACCGTCTGCCCGGCGCGGTGGACGATACGGCCAATCAACTGCTCGATCAGGTGGATCGCCTGAGCGATGCTCTGATGCGCGCTCAGCGCGGTTTGAACGATACCGCTGCGCGTCTGCATGACGATGCGCGGCAGCAGCGCCGCTGATGCGCCGCCGTGAGAAGGGACGGTGAAAAAGATGCGATCCTATCGCAGAACGAGCGTCTCCCGACGCGGCAGGAGCGATAATAGCTTCTGGCTGAGTTTTTCGGATTTGATGAGCTCGCTGGTGCTGATTATCATTCTGGTGATGTTTTATATTATCTACCAGTAT
>CAZQSP010000213.1:0-1465 GCA_964596085.1 uncultured Oscillospiraceae bacterium | reverse complement strand
CATCACCATCAACATGACAGGTCTTGCGGTTGCATCCATCGTAGGTATCGTTCTGAACGCCGTACTGCCGGGCAAGGATTATCACTTTGCGGAAGAACCGGACGATACTCTGGCTTCCTCACTCGGAAAATACTAAAATGCCATATTGCTTGAGCAAGTAAAATATACGGACCGCCGATGTCTCGGCGGTCTTTCTTTCACGGAGGTATTATAATGACAAAATCCGAACTGATGAATGCCGACGATATGCGCCGCGCACTCAAGCGAATATCTCACCAAATAATAGAACGAAATCACGGCGCAGAAAACCTCGTGCTGCTCGGTATACGGCGCAGAGGTCTGCCACTGGCAAAGCGACTCGCCGACAACATAAGAATGATAGAGGGTATCGAGGTTCCCGTCGGTGCTCTTGACATCACACTCTATCGCGACGACCTAACCGAGCTTCAGCCCGACCCGGTCATAAACAAAAGCGATATCCCGTTTTCCATCCAAGCAAGGGATGTGATACTGGTGGACGATGTTCTGTATACAGGCAGAACCGCAAGAGCCGCACTTGATGCTGCTGCAGCCTGCGGCCGCGCCTCCACGATTCAGCTTGCGGTTCTCGTTGACAGAGGACACCGCGAGCTGCCTATCAGAGCAGACTATGTCGGAAAAAACGTGCCCACATCAAAAGCCGAGCTCGTTGCCGTCAAGGTAGATGAGATTGACGGCGAGGAGGGCGTATGCATCATAAAAAAGTAGGCTATGATAGACCTGCTTACCTCCGGTCTTGACCCGTATTTGGGTCAAGACCGCTTGCTTTTGTTTCATTTTTGGTGGAGTGCTGCTCCGTTTTCGGGTCAAAAAGCTTGCCCGAGGGAGCAATTCCACCTTTTTTCCGGCTTTTTTTCACGATTTTTTTATTTTTTCGCCTCTCTCTGAGTTTTGGCACGCTATTTGCTTTATATGTTGGTGCATTACAAGACAGGCAAAAATAATTTAGATAAAGCTTATGTTATTATGTTAGAGGATGGAGGAAAATAAAATGATTACAAAGAAGGATTTTTTAGACTATGCTTTTGAAAGTGCGCTTACATCCATGAATTTCAATGCAATGCAGGATGAGATCGCAGAAGACGTTATCGCAACAGGTATGAAGGCTTATGCCGCAGATCAGGGCTTGACCTTTACCGATGAAGAAATTCACGCAACCATCGTTGCAGGTATCGAGTCCTTGAAGGCTGCCGGCTCAGACTTCAAGATTCAGACCTGGACAATGAAATAGTATCGAAAATGCTGCTCGGCAGCTTGTCCGAACGCAGCGTTTCGAGATAAAAAAGTATGAGTCCTCCTTATAAGAGGTATCACAATAGCTTAATCAGCAAATAAATAAGAATGAATGAACAAGACAAAAAGAAGTGCCCAAAAGGGTGTCTCACTAAGGGATTTAATTCCTTGGAAAATATCGGCATAGTTTGGA
>CAZQSP010000212.1:0-1469 GCA_964596085.1 uncultured Oscillospiraceae bacterium | reverse complement strand
CGCCGTTCCTGATAAGAAAAAGAAACGCTTCTGTCTTTTTTCAACGAAACGAGCCGCCCGTAAACGAGCGACTCGTTCTATCCATGCAAATGAAAAATCTATCGACGCTCCGGAATCAGAGCTTGCGCTTGCTGGCCTCCTGCCTGGCCGCAATATCGTCCTCATCCATATAGAGGGACACCACGTCCAGCCGGCTAAGCAGATTCTCCATTTCCGCAAGGGTAATATTGTCCACGGTAAAGAACACGTTCACCTCGGGCGTATAGACATCAATATATTCCACGCAGCCGTCCGTCACCTCGCTGTGAACGATCGGCCCCTTGGCGAGCGCCTCTTCATCCAGACCCTCATACTTTGCCTTGCCTCGGAAATCATAGTAGCTGACGATGATGGACTTGCCCGTCGCAGCCGACCAGTAATAGCAGTCCACATTGTCGCCGTTCTCCGATATTTCGATTCTCTTCAATTCGTAGCCGTCGGGCGGAGTGAACGCAGGCATCGGAGCCTCAAAGCATTCCTGCGCCTCTTCAAGGCTTTCCAGAGTCGTATACTGACCATAAGGATCAAGCTTTTCCAGCAGCTTGGAGATCGCGATAATATCATCCTGTGCGCTGAGCAGCATCGCCTGACTGCTCAGCATCATGGCGTCCGCCGAAATGAGCATCAGCGACGGATCCTTTTCGTTCTCCAGATCGACCGCATAGCTCGGCATATCCGCGAAGGGATCCTCCAATTCACATTCGCGGCTGAGAAGATCGAAAGAGAGCTTCAGCGCATCCTTTTCGAGGCTAAAGCTGCGAATCAGCTCGCCCGCCTCCGAACGGCGCTCCGTCACGGCAAAGTGAAATTCGAAGGGCTGTTCTTCCTCAAGATAGTCGTCTGCATAGCCCTTTGTGGTGACGCCCATGCCGTCCACGCCCAGATCAACGCTCCAGAGGCCGTCCTCATTGCCGAGCTTGATCGTCGCATTCACCGTCTCTTCCTCGGTGTAGATATATTCGATTTCTTCGTCGCTCCATTCCACGGGAGCGGAATAATCATTCATCACCCGAAGGGAAAACTGCGCGTCCAGCGCTTCGAGAGCGTCCTCTCCAACGCCGTCGCCCTTCAGCCCGATCTCCATGATCAAATCTTCGGTCTGGTCGCGCGAGTACAGGCTAAAGCGCGTGCTGTCGGAGCGGGCGATCACTTCCGTGCTGCTGAGGCTTTCATATCCGTCTTCCTCATTGGAAGCAGTGGTGATTGTTTTTGAATATTCTAAGTCATCCTGCTTCACAGTGGTGATTTCGCAGACATTTTCCCCTGCGGTCACGCTCGTATCTGCCAGATAGCCCTCTATCAGATCTGCATAGCCCTTCTCTGCATCTGCGCCTGCCATATCGCACAGGAGTTTCAGCAGGCCGTCAAGCACTGCTTCCAGCTCCGGCAGGTCGCTGCAGTCGATTTCGTCGAGCATCCCGTACATATCC
>CAZQSP010000211.1:0-1475 GCA_964596085.1 uncultured Oscillospiraceae bacterium | reverse complement strand
AGCAATTCAAGGCGAAAAAATAGGAACGATTATTAAGTAGGAGGATATGATGGAAAGCATTAAAAAAAATCTCGAGGAAAGAAGCAAAAAGACAATTTCAATTTTGAAGGAGGATCTGAACACCGTCAGAGCCGGCAGAGCCAATCCGGCACTTTTGGACAAGGTGATGGTGGATTATTACGGCTCACCGACACCGCTGAAGAATTTATCAAATGTTTCGGTTCCGGATCCGAGAACGCTGATGATCACACCGTTTGACCCTAAGTCGATTTCGGAAATCGAAAAGGCAATCAATATCGCAAACATCGGCATCAACCCGTCAAACGACGGCAAGTGCGTCAGACTGGTAATCCCTCAGGTTACCGAGGAAAGAAGAAAGGAGCTGACCAAGACCGTTAAGAAGATGGGCGAGGACAGCAAGGTTGCACTGCGAAATCTCAGAAGAGAGGCAAATGACGAGCTGAAAAAGCTTGAAAAGAATCACGAGATTACAGAAGATGATCTCAAAAAGGCATTGGACGATGTGCAGAAGGCAACTGACAAGACAACAAAGGAGATTGACGACATTATCGCAGCCAAGGATAAGGAAATTATGGAGGTCTAGGAGGATTGGGCAGCGACATAAAGTGTCGGATTTAATTTTGTGATAAAATACGGGAAAAATGTGTGGCTGTTTTTTGCAGCCACACTGTTTATAGGCTTGAAATGCGACGGAGAGCCGTAAATAGATGCAGGAGAAACTGAGTAATGAAGGAAAAGCTGAAAATGCCGCAGCATATCGCAGTTATAATGGACGGAAACGGCAGATGGGCGGAAAAAAACAAGGTGACAAGGCTTGCCGGACACAATCGCGGTATGTATACGATGAAAGAAATCATCAAGCGTGCGGATGTGCTGGGAATAAAATATCTGACGGTCTATGCGTTTTCCACTGAAAACTGGAAACGTTCACAGGAGGAGGTCGGCGGAATTTTTAATCTTCTGATAAAGTTCGCAGCAAGCGAGCTTGAGGAGCTGAATGCAAACAATGTAAGGGTTCACATCCTGGGAGACTATTCAAAAATTCCCAAGGCAGCCGTAGGCAGCATTGAAAAAGCACTTGAGACCACGAAGGCTAATGACGGACTGCAATTCAATATCGCACTCAACTACGGAAGCAGAGCGGAAATTGCAAGAGCCGTGCAGAGGATTTGCACTGAGGCGACAGCCGGAGAAATCAAGGCTGCAGACATAGATGAGGCTATGATATCGCGATATCTGTACACGGGTACGGAAAACGGAGATATTCCTGATCCGGATTTGATAATCAGAACAAGCGGCGAGCAGCGCTTGTCAAACTTCCTGCTGTGGCAGGCGGCATACAGTGAGCTTGCGTTTACGGCTTCGCTGTGGCCGGATTTTACGGCTGACGAATTTGAAGAAATGATAAACGAGTTCTGCGGCAGAAGCCGCAGATTCGGCGGCAGATAGATAAA
>CAZQSP010000210.1:0-1490 GCA_964596085.1 uncultured Oscillospiraceae bacterium | reverse complement strand
TAGTAGTAGTAGTGTGTGTGGATTATGTGGATAAGTTATAAAGCCATTTATTCTCTAACAAAATTTGTTGTTTATTTTTTTAGGATAAGCTTTATAATTTATCCTTTTTTATTAACATTTTCTAATATTCTCTTATTTTT
Source organism: uncultured Oscillospiraceae bacterium (assembly GCA_964596085.1). Classification (GTDB taxonomy): domain Bacteria; phylum Bacillota; class Clostridia; order Peptostreptococcales; family Anaerovoracaceae; genus CAG-238. The sequence continues at coordinate 1,350 of CAZQSP010000210.1, read as the reverse complement.
TCCGTCAGCTTTTCTATCACAGAATCCAAAGAAGCATCGGTTTTTCTTTCTGCTTCTATTTTTTCGCAGGCATACATGACTGTGGTATAGTGCTTTCCGCCGAAATATTCTCCGATTTTAGGAAGAGAAAGCTCTGTCATCGTTCTCATTAGGTACATTGATATCTGTCTTGGAAAAGCAATATTATTTGTCTTTTTTGAAGATTCAAGCTCTGAAAGCTTTATACCGTACTCCTTGCACACCACCTTTTTTATTTTTTCGGGTGTCACTGTTATTTCACCGGTATTTACGATATCCTTGAGTATCCTTTTTATAAAATTCTTATCAAGCTTTTCTTTTAGTAAGTGTGAAAAAGAAACGCTCCTTGTAAAAGCACCCTCAAGCTCTCTTATATTATCCTTGATTTTTTCCGCAATAAGACATACTACCTCATATAGATCATCATCCACTTCTAGGTTCATATTTTCTGCCTTTTTCATCAGTATTGCAACTCTTGTTTCATAATCGGGCGGCTGTATGTCGGCCAAGAGATTCCACTGAAATCTGGAACGAAGACGTTCGTCGAGATTTATAAGCTTGTTAGGTGCTCTGTCTCCTGATATGATTATTTGCTTATGTAGGTCATATAAAGTGTTGAAGGTATGGAAAAATTCTTCCTGTGTGTTCTCCTTACCCTCTAAAAACTGAATATCGTCTACAAGTAAAACATCTACCTTTCTGTACTTTGACTTAAATTCATTCATTTTTTGTACTGCGATAGCCTTTATCAGCTCGTTTGTAAACATTTCCGAGGAAACATACAGTACGTTTAATGATGGATTATGCTCGAGCAGGTAGATTCCTATTGCGTGCATCAGATGAGTCTTTCCCAAGCCTGAGCCACCGTATATAAAAAGAGGATTGTACGTTTCTGACGGTGATTTTGCAACTGCAAGAGCAGCTGCGTGAGCAAGCTTGTTGCTGCTTCCGACCACAAAATTGTCAAAATTAAATTTTGGATTGAACAGCTTTTGATTGTCCAAAATTTTTTTATCCGCTTTAGGCTTTGTATTTGTTTCTGATTTATCCACATTTATTCCATATTCATCCGAGGATTTGAGAACAACTCTGTACTCATCCTTCAAAACTGCCTTGAATGCCATCTGCAAATACGATATGTAACGGTTTTTGAGTACGCTTATTATAAAATCGTTTCCTCTGGAGGAGTTCACCTGCAAATATACTATATTAAGCTCCTTATCTATCTTGTTAATGCTGAGCGGCTCCTTAAACCAGGTATTAAAGCTGATTTCTGTTGTATTATTCTTTATAATTTCTAAGACACTCGCCCAAATATTATCGTAATTATCC
>CAZQSP010000209.1:0-1515 GCA_964596085.1 uncultured Oscillospiraceae bacterium | reverse complement strand
TCGAGCTCAAGCTCACCGATGATGTTTCTGAGAGTTGTTGCGGTCAGATTTTCGATTGCGTCCATAGGACTTTCAACACCATAGGCATACAGCTTAGGGTCAGTAATTTGAAAATAGATTACAGTGTCGATTTCCATAGTAACATTATCCTTGGTGATAACAGGCTGCGGCGGAAAGTCGATGACCTTTTCCTTGAGCGAAACCTTGCGGGCAATTTTGTCAATCAAAGGCAGCTTGAAGTGCAGTCCGACCTGCCAGGTTCCGTGATATGCGCCGAGTCTTTCGACTACATAAGCCCTTGCCTGCGGCACAATGCGAATGTTCGTTACCAAGAGAGCAATAACGATTATGAGTAAAATCAGAATAATAATAAGCTTTAACATTTCTTCCTCCTATGAAAAAAAGTGATGTTTACAAGAGCTGCTATGCTTCCTCGTCACAGCTCGGCTTTGGAGCTGTGACTACCAGCTTTACGCCCTCAACCCTCAAAATCTCAACGAGTACACCCTCCGCAAGCTCATCCTCGCCCTCCGGGATGATTGCGGACCAAGTCTGACCGCCTACCCTGACCTGACCGACACCGTATGCAGGTATCTCGGTGCAAGTGACCGCACGCTGTCCTATCAAGGCATCGACATTTGTTTTTTCCGCACCGGTTTTGAGCTTTTCAACGAAAATTTTACGCGTAAAAACCAAAAGGCAGATAGATACGACGAAGAAAACGACGACCTGCAGCGGAATCGGCAGATCGAGCAGAGCACATACAAGTGCCGCAAATGCTCCACCGGCAAACCATATCGTCGCAAGCCCGGCGGTTATTGCTTCAATAATCAGGAAAATCAAGGCGATAACGAGCCAGAGAACGACCATACTGACAGTAAATCCAAATATTAGCATAAGCTACCCCTTTCTTTATGTTGTATGTATATATTCAGTATAACATTTTTATTGAGACTGCGCCATAGCTTTGTTGCAAATATATGCGTATCCGCGGTGTAAGAAAGCATTGCTATACGTTCTGCATTGCATCGAGGATAGTTATTTGATCCTCAACGACCTGGTTTTCCGAATCCTCCTGCGCACGGTAGCTTTTCATTATGTCCGCAAAGATTTCGGCAGTTGAAGGCGGTGTATAGCTGATGCAGTTTGCACCTGCTTCGATAGTCTCAAGTATGGATTGCGGAGTGGGACCGCCGGTTGCTATAATGGGGACGTCGGGAAAGTCCTTGCGTATGCAGCGCACAACCTCGGGGGTTCTCGCCGCTGCCGAGACGTTCAGTATGGAAACGCCGGCATCAAGTCGCGCCTGAATATCCGAATGCTCGTTTATGACGGTGGCAATAATAGGTATATCCACTGCGCTGCTTATCTGCCTTATGTTATCATTTGTAACGGGTGCGTTGACTACCACACCCCATGCGCCGTCACCCTCGGCATCGTTTGCTATGATGGCTGAACGCACACCGTTGGTGATGCCGCCTCCGACACCGACAAAGACGGGCATAGGCGCGATAT
>CAZQSP010000208.1:0-1534 GCA_964596085.1 uncultured Oscillospiraceae bacterium | reverse complement strand
AGCTGCCCGAGGCAAAGCTCAGAGGCTACCAAAAGGGCAGATTCAGCTTCAATGTGAAGGGCGGCAGATGCGAGGCCTGCGGCGGCGACGGAATAATATGTATAGAAATGCACTTTTTGCCTGACGTTTACGTGCCTTGCGAGGTCTGCAAGGGAAAAAGGTACAACCGAGAAACGCTGGAGGTAAAATATAAGGGAAAAAGTATCTTCGATGTGCTTGACATGAGTGTCAGTGAGGGAGTAGAATTTTTTAAGAATGTCCCGAGCATTTTGAGGTATTTGACGACCCTGGAGGAGGTTGGCTTGGGATATATCAAGCTGGGGCAGCCTTCAACGCAGCTTTCGGGCGGCGAGGCACAGCGAGTCAAGCTTGCAACGGAGCTGACAAAGCGCAGCACGGGCAGGACACTGTACATACTGGACGAGCCGACGACAGGATTGCATTTTGCCGATGTGGACAAGCTTCTGTCGGTGCTGGACAGGCTTGTGGATGCAGGCAATACGGTAGTAGTCATAGAACACAATTTAGATGTCATTAAGAGAGCAGACCATATTATAGATTTGGGGCCTGACGGCGGAAACAGAGGCGGAACGATAGTAGCGACCGGAACGCCTGAAGAAATCGCAGCCTGTCCCGACTCGTATACGGGTCGCTTCCTTGAGAAGCTTTTGAAACGCTGAGAGCGTGAAAAAGCCATAAATCCGTAAGGATAGAATACAACGGAGGAAATTCCCAATGAAAGAAAAAATGAATCTGACGATGCTCACCGACTTTTACGAGCTTACAATGGCGAATGGGTATTTTCAGTCAGAAATGGCAGAGGACATAGCGTATTTCGATATGTTCTTTCGCAGAGTGCCCGATGGCGGCGGCTATGCCATCATGGCAGGGCTTGAGCAGGTCATCGACTACCTCAAAAGCCTGAAATTTACAGAGGAGGACATCGAATATCTTCGCAGCAAAAATTCGTTTTGTGAAGAATTTCTTGAATATCTGAGAAATTTCGAGTTCAAGTGCGATGTGTGGGCTGTACCCGAGGGGACACCGATTTTCCCACATGAGCCTATTGTGACCGTCAGAGGTCCGGTAATGCAGGCACAGTTTATCGAAACCATGGTGCTGCTGTGCATAAACCACCAGAGCATGATAGCTACCAAGGCAAACAGAATAGTAAGAGCGGCACAGGGCAGAGCCGTAATGGAATTTGGTTCGAGGCGTGCGCACGGTGCCGATGCCGCAATACTGGGAGCCAGAGCCGCATATATAGGAGGCTGCGCAGGAACTGCGTGTGCGATAGCCGACAGAGATTACGGCATAGCAGCTCTCGGGACGATGGCACACAGCTGGGTGCAGATGTTCCCGGACGAGTACTCGGCGTTCAAGAAATATGCCGAGATTTATCCGCAGAACTGCGTTCTTCTCGTAGACACCTACAATGTACTCAAGTCGGGTGTACCGGCGGCAATCAGAGTGTTCAAGGAGATGAAGCCGCAGAAGATGGGTATTCGTATCGACTCGGGCGATGTGGCATATC
>CAZQSP010000207.1:0-1552 GCA_964596085.1 uncultured Oscillospiraceae bacterium | reverse complement strand
AATGTCGGTAATGCTTTTTCACCATCACCTATCAAAAACAGGTCTATGAAATCCGCAAGCGGTTCCGGATTAAATGCGCAAGGACCCCCCGCTATGACCAAAGGACAGTCCTCGCCTCTTTCCTTTGCAAGAACCGGCATCTGTGCCAAATCTATCATATTCAGCACCGTTGTGAAGGACATTTCGTATTGTAAAGTGAATCCGAGAATATCCATATCTTTTATCGCCGTCTTTTTTTCGACTGTCATAAGCGGAATATTTTCTTCTCTCATAAGCATTTCCATATCCACAGCCGGTGCAAATACTCTTTGGCAATACACATTTTCTCTTTTGTTCAGTTCATTGTACAGAATTTGCAACCCTAAATATGACATACCTATCTCGTAAATATCGGGGAATGCAAATGCAAAATTTGCATCTGTTTTGGTAGGCTCCTTGCTTACGGAATTAACTTCACCGCCGATATATCTTCCCGGTTTTTCAACTCTTTTAAGCAAGTGATCAAGCTTGTACTGTAATTCCATTTCTATTTCCTTTTCTTTAGTTTTTCCTCTGCTATTTTAACACAAAACGGGGCTTTTTTGTATTATGTTTGCAAATTTTCCTCCAAATCATAGTAAAACTTTTTTGAGCTGTCCTTATCGTATGTGCCGATTATATCACCTTTCTTTACCTTATCGCCTTGAACCGTCATTACAGTCTCAAGATTTCCATAAGTGGAAACGCTTTCCTCGTGCTGTATTTTGATAAATGTACCCAGCTCCTTGCTTATACCGGATGATATTACCTTGCCGTCATTCGTTGCATATACACATACCGTTTCCTGATCAGATGCTTCGTCTATCGGCTGCCCAAATTCGCTAAGCTTATTTGCTTTATGTATAGCACCGGCTATCACCGCAGGAGTTTCCTTTACGGTCTCAAGCAGCTCTGAGCCTGCATCCTTTATCTCATCTACGGTATAATTTTTTTCAAGCTTGGTTTTTACTCTGTCCTTGACAGGAAGCATTTCATCCGGCATAAGCATTGCTGCTGTCTTGGCAAATGTAAAAATCATACAGCATATAATTGCTTGGATAAGGATTATTTCTTTGCGCTTCATATGGCATCCTCCTTAGAATTCTTTCTTTGATTCTATGATGCCGCAGTGCAAAAAAACACCGTATCTCGGTGTTTTTCAGCTAAAATTCATCCCAATATTCGAGCTCGTAGCCTTCTATTTGAATCGTGTCGCCTTCTTCAAGTCCCATTTCCTTGAGTTTTGCGATTGCACCTTTTTTCTCGATATACTTATACAGATATCGCAAGGAGCCCATATCGTTGAAGTTGGTTGATCTGAAGATTTTCGACAACTGCTTTCCGCTGAGTGTATAGGCAGAACTTGCCTCATCATATCCGCACTCTATATTGCGGTAGCTCGGATCGTTATCCTCAGCCTCAAAGTCGAAGTATTCGTTTGGATCTTCTTCCTGCATTTCAGGATTTTCTTCGATTCGCTTCAGCTCGTTGAAAGCTGCCGCCAAAAGCTCATGCACACCCATATCAAGCGGTG
>CAZQSP010000206.1:0-1554 GCA_964596085.1 uncultured Oscillospiraceae bacterium | reverse complement strand
ACACCGTTGGTGATGCCGCCTCCGACACCGACAAAGACGGGCATAGGCGCGATATTTATAATCGAACGAGAGATGACCTGCTGCGGTGTGAAGGGATACACTGCGAGCACGGCATCTGCGTTGCAGCTCCGAATGATTGCAATATCCGTGGTAAAGATTACGGATTTGATTCTTTTTCCCATTATAACGATGCCCTTTGCCTTGTAAATTTCTCCGGGCATTTCAAGGTATTTTGAACGCAGCTTCCCCGCAATTCTAGGTAAATCGTTTTTATCCATACTAACCTCCCACTACACGTATTTTTCCATCTCGACGCAAAGCCTGCCTTTTTTGGAGGTGCCTGTACAGCCCTTGTATATCGCCTTTCCGCTTCCTCGAAGAACGATCTTTTCGCCGCCCTTGAGCGAAAGGTCAGGCTTGCTTATTTGGCAGCCGTTTACAAACACCCTGCCTCTTGAGACGGCTTCTGCTGCAGCAGCTCTTGAAATGCCGAAGCAGCTTGCTGTTATATTATCAATTCTAGGTGAGGGTACCGTGAATTTCAAGCTTTTTCTTTCTGATTTTATGTTCTTGAGGGCAAAGATGGGCGATTTCTTAGCACTGATGCTTACGGCACCGACCTGTCGGAGATTTTCCGTGAGGTAATCGGCAAGCTCTCTTGCCACAACAAGCTGTGCGCCTTCTTCGGAGACGAGGATGTCACCGAGCTTTTCGCGGCGTATACCCGCTCCGAGCAGAGCACCCAAATAATCTCTGTGACCGAGAGCTCTGCGTTCAGTCGGCGGAATGCGTATTTCCAACAGGATAAGGGGACAGTCCTCGGGATTCTGCTCAAAATAGTCAAGAAGAAGTCGGGCGAGCGCCTTGCTTTTTTCTGCCTCATCCTCAAAGGGGGCAAGTGCTGACAGCTTTGCAGGGATAGTGCTGTAGTCAGGCAGAAAAACCACCTGCTGTCTTTCTGCCTCCGCATAGCCACCGAACAGGTATACTCCCTCTTTTTCGTGTGTGCGCAAAAATCCGCTGAGCTGCGATTGCTGCTCCGGGCTCAGAAAATCGCTGTGCACAAAGCTGTAGTAGTCGCAGAAGCGGCGGTATTTTTCTTCAACTGTTTTCAAAAAGAGATTTTTTTCGTCCATAGCTTTCTCTTGCCTTTCGTTTTACCGTTCATTTTCTTGCTTATTATTGCCCAAATTTTAGTTTGATTTGTGTTTCAATTTCAGACGATTCGTGATATACTGAGGTTTATTGTTAAGTTGATTGTAACACATTTTTGCACCGATATGAAAGGAGATTTGAAAATGAAGTATCAATATACGCCCGTAGGAGTGTGCGCACGTTCAATTATAGTCGAGCTGGACGGAGATGTTTTGAAAAGTGTCGAGTTTGTGGGCGGCTGTGACGGAAATCACAAGGGAATATGCTCGCTTGCAGTGGGTATGAGGGCTGAGGATATCTGCAGCAGGCTCACGGGCATTACCTGCGGTTTCAGGAGCACATCCTGCCCGGATCAGCTGGCAAAAGCTGTATGTGAGGCGATGCAGCATGAATAATCGT
>CAZQSP010000205.1:0-1555 GCA_964596085.1 uncultured Oscillospiraceae bacterium | reverse complement strand
CGAGAATTACTCGTCGTTTCGAGGGATATATCAACGGTTGGGAAATCTGTAACGGCTTCTCCGAGCTGAATGACCCTATAGATCAATACAACAGGTTCGCAGAGCAGCAGGCACAGCTTGATGCGGGACTTGACGATGAAGCACATCCTATGGATATGGACTTCGTAAACGCACTCGAGGTTGGTATGCCGCCAACGGGAGGACTCGGTATCGGTATTGACAGAGTTGTAATGCTCATTGCAGATGCACCGAGCATTCGCGATGTGATACTGTTCCCGACGATGAAGCCTATAGGAAAGGGTGCTGCAGAGCCTAAGAAGGTAAGAAAGCCTGATTATTCCAAGGTTACGATTGAGCCCTTGTTCAAGGATCAGGTCGATTTTGAAACCTTCTCCAAGTCGGATTTCCGTGTCGTAAAGGTAAAATCCTGTGAGGCAGTACCAAAGAGCAAAAAGCTGCTCAGGTTCGTGCTCAATGACGGAAGCGGCGAAGACCGCATAATCCTCAGCGGTATACACGAGTACTACGAGCCTGAGGAGCTGGTAGGCAAGAGCCTTATTGCAATTACCAACCTGCCGCCGAGAAAGATGATGGGCGTGGATTCCTGCGGTATGCTGATTTCTGCGGTTTATCAGGAGGCAGGTGAAGAAGGACTGTACCTGCTTATGGTCGATGATGACATTCCGGCAGGCTCAAAGCTGTACTAAAAAGTAAGCCCCGACTGCTTACGGGCAAAACAGATAACCGATAATTGATTATAAAGCTACCCTTCGGAGCCTCTTACGCTCTGCAGGGTAGCTTTGTATACGGAACAGAAGGGATGTCCTCGAGGTGAGATATTTTCCTTGAATATTGAAAGATTTGTCGCCGATTTGGGGCTTTGGCACTTGCGTTTCCGAGGCTGATTGCGTATAATAAAATAGTATATTATGTATATTATTATGAAAAGGAATGATACAAATGAAAGAAGTTTTGCTCAGAGAGCTTTTTAGAAACACCGCTGCTTATGCGGGAGAGGAGGTTCTGGTCAAGGGTTGGATCAGAAACAACAGAAATTCCAACAAGTTCGGCTTCATCGAACTCAACGACGGATCCTTTTTCAAGTCCGTACAGGTCGTATATGAAGAAGAATTTTTGACCAACTACGATGAGGTTGCCAGGTCTTATGTAGGGGCTGCGTTGGCAGTGACAGGCGAGGTTGTATTGACACCTGATGCAAAGCAGCCGTTTGAGCTCAAGGCAAAGGCTGTAAGCGTGGAAGGCAGCTCCACACCGGATTATCCGCTTCAGCCAAAACGCCATTCGATGGAGTTTTTGCGTGAGATAGGCTATCTGCGTCCAAGGACAAATATGTTCAGCGCAGTGTTCAGAGTGCGCTCACTGGTTGCGTATGCAATCCACAAATTCTTCCAGGATCAGGATTTTGTCTACGTTCATACTCCTGAAATCACGGCAAGTGATGCTGAGGGTGCGGGCGAGATGTTCCAGGTAACTACGCTCGACCTCGACAATCTGCCGAGAACGGAAGACGGCAAGATTGATTACAGCCAGGATT
>CAZQSP010000204.1:0-1571 GCA_964596085.1 uncultured Oscillospiraceae bacterium | reverse complement strand
TTTACAAAGCCCGGATTGCTGAGCATGCCTGTTGAACGCTTAACCTCGCCCTCAAGTCGCTTCTGCTCCTTTTCCAGTCTTGACTTTTCCTCTGCAAAATCAACCAAATCATCGAGCGGAATGTAGATTTGCGCACCGTCGATAACCGCTGATACCGCATCGTCGGGTACATCGTGCTTGCTGCCCGTAAACACGATTTCTGTGATGTTTGCCAAAGTCTTCAGATATGCCTCGCCTGCTTTTGCGATTTCAGCTCTTTCACCCTCCGCAAGAATAATGGCTTTTATCTTCTTTGACGGTGCAACATTCTTTTCGGCCTTGATGTTTCTTATCGCCTTGATTGCTTCCATAGCCATCTCAACGGTCCTTTCAGCCTTAGGGTAGATATAGCTTACGCTTGTCTGCGGCCATTCTGCTCCTATCAGATAGCCCTGTTCATCATCTCCGTGCGGCAGGAAGCCCCAAATTTCCTCGGTGATGAACGGCATGAACGGGTGCAGCAGCTTGAGCATATTTTTCAGACACATTACCAGTACGAAACGTACAACCTTCTTGTCTTCTTCGTCATCGCCCCAAAGTCTCGGCTTAACAAGCTCGATGTACCAGTCGCAGTATTCGTTCCAAATCAAATCGTAAACTCTCTGTCCTGCCAATGCCAGGTCATAGCGTTCCATTGCACTGTCGATATATGCGATGGCATCGTTTACCTTGTTCAGCATCCATTTATCTTCATCTCTGAGCGGAATGCTCGCAAAGTTTGTCGTGTTTGCACACGCACCGCCGCAGCAGTCCTCGCAGCACTTTGCAAGCGGCTTAAATTCGCCTTCTTCATCTTGAAGATTCATAATTACGAATCTTGATGCATTCCAAAGCTTATTGGCAAAGTTTCTGGAGTTTTCGAGTCTGTCCTCCGTAAATCTCATGTCGTTGCCCGGCGTAATACCTGTGGAAAGCATGAAACGAAGCGCGTCCGCACCGTATTTGTCAATAATTTCCAGTGGGTCGATGCCGTTTCCGAGAGACTTGGACATCTTGCGCCCCTGTGCATCTCTTACCAGTCCGTGAATATATACATCATGGAACGGAACCTCGCCCATGTATTCGAGTCCGGAGAATACCATTCTTACTACCCAGAAGAAGATGATGTCATAGCCTGTTACAAGTACATCCGTAGGGTAGAAATATTCCAGCTCAGGCGTTTTTTCCGGCCAGCCGAGCGTTGAGAACGGCCAAAGTGCCGATGAGAACCATGTGTCCAGTACATCCTCGTCCTGTGTCAGATGTGTGCAGCCGCATTTCGGACACTTTTCAGGTGCATCGTAGGAAACAACAACCTCTCCGCATTCCTCGCAGTAATATGCAGGGATTCTGTGTCCCCACCAAAGCTGACGGGAAATACACCAGTCCTTGATGCCCTCAAGCCAGTGCAGATAAATCTTTTCAAATCTTTCCGGAACGTGTCTGAGCTCACCTTTTTTAGCTGCCTCGATTGCAGGCCTTGCCAATTCTTCCATCTTTACAAACCACTGGTCTGATACCATATCCTCGATTACGGTATGGCATCTGTAGCA
>CAZQSP010000203.1:0-1572 GCA_964596085.1 uncultured Oscillospiraceae bacterium | reverse complement strand
TCAAGGTAAAATCCCGTCTTGGAGATTCCTGTGTTTGCATTGCTTTTTTCGTTGGCGCTACATCCCGTTTGTGGTATAATAATGAGAACGAGAATCAGTGTCAGTGCGGCAAGCAGCCGCAGCTTTTCGCAAAAAGCTGTTTTTTGTTTCATTTTCATTGATATTTCCAACCTTTCGTAAGGAGTTTTTATGATTAAGAAGGCCGATATTTTTTTGTTCATATTCCTCGTGGCATTCGGACTTGTCCTCTCCTTGTCTTCGCTTTCGAGCGGCGGCAGCGGTGATGAGGTTGTGCTTACCGTCGGCGGTGAGCTTTACGGTGTCTATGCTCTTGATGAGGATAATGAAATTGACATCGTGCAGCAGGGCTGCTCTAATCATATTACCATAAAAGGCGGCATTGTTTCAATGACTTCTTCCACCTGCCAAAATCAGGTTTGCGTGGAAACAGGCGCCATTTCTCGAGCAAGGGACAGCATTGCCTGTCTGCCGAACAAGGTCATCGTTGAAATCCGCTCAAGCAAGGTCGAAAGCGAGCAAGGGGGTGAGGTCGATGTCATCTCAGGATAAGCATTCGCAGCTTGCACGCACGGCAAAGACACGCAGACTTGCGTTCTCTGCGATGTTTGCTGCTCTGGCGCTCATATTTTCGTACATTGAGGCCTTGATACCAATTCCTATTCCCGTGCCCGGGGTCAAGCTCGGTATAGCAAACCTTGTAATTATAATCGCTCTGTATCGTATGGGCTTTCGATATGCCCTTTCAATCAACTGTGTGCGCATCGTAATTGCAGGGCTTTTGTTCAGCGGTGTATTCGGAATGATTTATTCCTTTGCAGGCGGTATACTCAGCCTCTGCGTTATGTATGCACTGAAACGCACAGGAATTTTCAGTATGGTGGGTGTCAGCATGGCAGGAGGCGTGATGCACAACCTCGGGCAGCTCATTGCCGCCTGTCTTATCGTTTCAACCTCGAGCCTGATGAGCTACTTTACAGTATTGCTGTTTACCGGTATCATAGGCGGCATTCTCGTCGGAATCCCCGCATATATAATCGAGCAAAGACTGCCTGCGGATATACGCTGAGAAGGCTTCTCCGCTTTCAAGAATCCCCCCTTTTGTCGGGGGCTTGCTGAAAAAATGAAAGGAGTAAGAGTAATGGAAATCAAGAGACTTTGGAAAATATATTTCAGTCCGACCGGTACCACCGCAAGGCTTGTAAACACCATAGGCGACTGCCTTGCCGCAAGCTGCGGGGTAGAGAGCCATACATATGATTTTACACTGCCGTCTGCCCGCAGCGCATTTCCCAAATTAAATGAAACAGATTTGGTCGTATTCGGCTGCCCTACCTATGCGGGCAGGCTTCCGAATCTTCTGCTGCCGTATCTTGGGACTATAGCCGGCACCGGAGCCTCCGCCATTCCGCTCGTGACCTTCGGTAACAGAGCCTTCGACAACTCGCTGGCGGAGCTCACCGCCGTGATGGAAAACGCAGGCTTTTGCACCATCGCGGCGGCAGCGTTTTCGTGCGAGCACTCCTTCTCGAAAACGCTCGGTGCCGGCAGACC
>CAZQSP010000202.1:0-1593 GCA_964596085.1 uncultured Oscillospiraceae bacterium | reverse complement strand
GCAACGACTCTCTGCATTCTGAGAGAATCCGGAACTCCGATTACACAGCTCATATGCACAAGCTCGTGCGCATCGAGTGCATTTTCTATCTGTGATGGATATACATTGTATCCGCTTGTAATTATCATTCTCTTAATTCTCTGTTTGAAGTAGATGAACCCGTCCTCGTCCATCATACCCAGATCGCCCGTGTGTACCCAGGTCAGCCCATCTGCGTGCTTGCGAAGCGTATTTGCCGTTTCCTCCGGATTGTTGATATATTCCATCATCACTGTCGGACCTGCCAGACAGATTTCTCCTTCCTCACCGTAAGGAAGCTCGTCCTCACTGCCCGGCTTTACGATTTTGTAATATGTATCAGGGAACGGGAGTCCGATGCTGCCCTCCTTTGCCCAATGCATAGGTGTCAAACAGCTTGCCGTTACACATTCCGTCGTGCCGTAGCCCTCTCTTACGTGTATGTTTGCATTATGCTCCTCAAGGAACTTATCAAAACGCTTTTTGAGCTCTATCGAAAGCGAATCTCCTCCGCTGAAAACACCCTTCAGACACGAAAGATCTACATGGTTGAGCGTTTTTGTTCTGAGAAGCGCCTCGTACAAGGTTGGCACTCCGGCAACAAAGTTAGGCTTGTGTTTTTTGAGAAGCTTCGCAAAGCTTTCCGAATTGAATCTTGGAATCAAAAGACATCTGCCGCCCTGCGAAAGCATCGAATGGATACATACTCCCAAGCCGAAGCCGTGGAAAATCGGCATTACCGCCAGCATCTTGTCTCCGGGCTTGAACATCGGGTTGGTAGCTATTATCTGCTGTCCGAGCGAATTGAAATTGCCGTTGGAAAGCAGAATACCCTTCATGGTTCCTGTAGTACCGCCGCTGTAAAGGATTGCTGCCGGCTGCTCTGCTTTACGCTCCACATGATAATTGCCGTGATAATCGTTTCCGTCGCGCAAGAATTTTTCCCACCATACGATTTCCGCATTCGCAGGAACCTTTTTGATTTTGCGACCCTGCGCAAGGTAATAGCCCTTGCGCTTTACAGGACTGAGTACATCCTTTATGCTCGTGATTATCAAACTGCGAAGCTGCACATTGCTTCTGATGTTTTCAAATTTTCCGTAGAACTGGTCAAGTGTCAGGCAAACCACGCTTGCCGACTGCTTGAGGCAGAACTCGATTTCTTTTTCGCCCGAAAGCGGATGAACCATATTTGCAACGGCTCCGACCTTGTTTACCGCATAGAACATTATTACTGCCTGCGGAGCGTTCGGCATACATATCGTTACGCTTTCACCTTCCTTGACACCTATCGCCACCAAGGCTCTGGCACACTCGTCAACCTTGCGGATAAAATCCTTGTATTTTACCTTGCCGCCCATAAAATCATAGGCTGTGTAGTTCGGATATTTTGAAGCAATTTCCGCCACCTTATCATACATTGAGCCTTGGAAATACTCAAGATGTGACGGGACTCCGCCGAGATTCTTTATCCACGGTGTCTTTACTGTGCTTGTACCGCTTGTGCCGTTTACATAGCTCACATCATTTATGCTGTATACATTATTCATATTTTACTTCCTCCTTTGCCGGTGT
>CAZQSP010000201.1:0-1595 GCA_964596085.1 uncultured Oscillospiraceae bacterium | reverse complement strand
TCATCCTGTCTGTGCCTTCGTCAGCCTTTTTGATCCAGGAAGCTAAGCAGAATGCAACTACCAGACCGATTACAGCTGCGATGACAGCAAATAACTTTGTCATAATGTAATACCTCCTACTCACTAAACGCCGAATAAGAGGCACATTTTGCGTACCTCTTGTCGTGAAGTGAAATATAATAAATATAATTTGAAACTAATAAATTATTGCTTCTGTCTATTAGCCGAACAATGTAACGATTACCAACGATAAGACTATGAAAAGAACCGCACCGACTGTAGTGATCTTTTCTAAAATCGCTTCGTAACCCTTGCTCTTTTTCTTACCGAATAATTGCTCCGCACCGCCGGCGATAGAACCGGAGAGTCCCGCACTGTTTCCGGACTGAAGCAGTACGCTTGCAATCAAAACGATACTTGCTATAGCCAGCAAAACCATTAAGAAAATCTTCATCATATACCTCCTCGTAATTTAACTTGTTAATTGTACCACACTATACACGCTAAAATCAAGTTAAAAGTTTATAATTTCCATAAATTTTGACGGATCTAAGCTCGCACCGCCGACCAAGGCACCGTCAATCTCCTCCATATTGAGAATTTCACTTGCATTCTCGGGTTTTACGCTGCCCCCGTACTGGATCGTAACCTCGTCTGCCGCATCCTCATCGTACAGCTCGATAAGCTTGTCGCGAATCACCTCGCACATATGCTCTGCCTGTATCGGAGTTGCTGTTCTGCCGGTACCGATCGCCCAAATCGGTTCGTAGGCTATCACCGTCCTTGCCACCTGCTCCGCCGTAATATCCTCGAGAGCATTGGCTACCTGCTCGGCTACCAGCTTATCCTGGTAATTGTGTTCTCGCTGATACAGATTTTCACCGACACAGATTATAGGCGTAATATTCTCTGCCAAAAGTGCTTTTACCTTCAGATTTACCGTTTCATCCGTCTCATTGAAATACTGTCTTCTTTCTGAGTGCCCCACTATGCAGTATTCCACTCCGATTTCCTTGAGCATCGGTATGGAAATTTCTCCCGTAAACGCACCCTCCTTTTCGTAATGGACATTTTGTGCTCCCACTCCGATGCCGGTGCCCCTCAGCTCCTCTGTCAATACGGCAAGCTGTGTGAACGGGGCAAGGATGGCTACCCTGACATCACTCGGCTCATATATTTTTTTTATTTCCGCAGCAAACTCCTTTGCCTCTGCGGTGGTTTTGTACATTTTCCAGTTTCCTGCAATAAAAGGATAACGCATCTTTGACCTCACTTATTTTATTTGTCCTGAATTACCGCTACGCCCGGGAGCAGCTTTCCCTCCAAAAATTCAAGGGATGCTCCGCCGCCCGTAGAGATATGTGTCATTTTTTCCTTGAGACCGAACTGCTCACAGGCAGCCGCAGAATCGCCGCCGCCTATTACCGTGACCGCCTCGGATTCTGCCAGAGCCTCTGCAATCCTGCGTGTTCCGAGCTCAAAATTCTTCATTTCAAAGACCCCCATAGGCCCGTTCCATACGACAGTTTTAGCGACCTCAAGTGCCTCAGTGAAAAGCTCTACAGTCTTAGGACCTATATCCATTCCCATCATGT
>CAZQSP010000200.1:1256-1616 GCA_964596085.1 uncultured Oscillospiraceae bacterium | reverse complement strand
GCTCGGGCGGCGGCGGAAATCTGAGCGGCAATGCTTACTCGCAGGACGGTGCAGGCGGCCGCGGCTGCGGCTGCGGCATCAGCGACGAGGCTCTTGAGGAGATGAGAGCCGCATTATCAAGGTAGCGGGAAATATATCTTTACAAAATATTCCCACCGGCACATCCGGTGGGTTTTTCGTCGATGATACTTATGCAAATCGCAGTGCCCCGGATTGAAAAAATAATTTGGATTTTAGCCCTTGAACCACGGGGGAAATTGTGTTATACTCGTATGTGCGTATGGAAGCGTATCGAAGTGGTCATAACGAGCCGCACTCGAAATGCGGTAGTCCGCAAGGGCTCGTGGGTTCGAATCCCAC
>CAZQSP010000200.1:0-1156 GCA_964596085.1 uncultured Oscillospiraceae bacterium | reverse complement strand
CGCTTCCGCCAAGGAAACACAGCCCCGACAGACAATGTCGGGGTTCTGTTTTTTTTTGAAAACCTGAGGTGGGATTCGGACCCGAGAGGGCGTGAGCGTAAAGAGCGAATGTCCTGTGAACATTCGCTCAGCGAACGGTTCGCGGGCGACCGAGAGGGGAGCCAAGAAGACAGTATGCGAGCAAAGCGAAGCATACGGTCGAATCCCACCGCTTCCGCCAAGGAAACACAGCCCCGACAGACAATGTCGGGGTTCTGTTTTTTTGCTGAAATTCCAATATTTCATAACTGTTTAATTATTTCGCTTTTGCTTTTATCGGTCAAAAACAGTTACGATTAGACAAATGTCCTACATAGCTAGAGTTAAAGTTAAGAGTAAGAGTTAAAAATAAAAGTTTGTACTGTAGCCGAATTTTAGGTATGATATACTGTAAAATGTGAAGAAAGTATGCTACAATGAAACAGAAAAAGGAGGCATGGAGATGTACAGAACGATAATTGAGATTAAAGAAGATACACCGAAAGAAACGCTCGAAGAAATAAAAGAGCTTTGCATAGCGGCTCATAAGAACAGAGCCGGAGAAGTGAAGATTAAACAGCTAAATGACTATACATTTACATTTGAGGGCGAGGAAGAAAAATACGGTTGCCTTATGCTTGCAACATCATTTCTTGATAAAAATGAGCTTTTTATACAGAAAATTAAGTCGTGGCTTTGGGAAGATGAAGACCCTGATGAGGATTGCGACATACTTAAATCTATTAGTATTCCAATAGTAGTATAAAGGTGTAGAAGTATGGCGAAAGGAAGAAAGCAAATAGCATTTGATTTAGATACAAACCGATTAAAGACATATTATCCGGATGAGCATTGGAACAACGCATATCGGGATATAAGAAAATTTATGAGTAACAATGGTTTTCAATGGGAACAGGGATCGGTTTATACTTCAAAGACAGCAAGAAATCCACACGAAATAAGAACTATAATAACTGCGATGGTTAGTGAGTATCCTTGGCTGAATGTATGTATGCGAGATTGTGTTGTTACGAATATAGGCCGTTCGCACAGTCAGAATTATTGTTCGACAAGAATGCAGACATACAGCCCAGAGAAAAAGCAGCCGTGGCGGATAAGGTCATGGATATAGTAACAG
>CAZQSP010000199.1:0-1622 GCA_964596085.1 uncultured Oscillospiraceae bacterium | reverse complement strand
TTTTGATGGGAACCAGCACTGCGGGAATCGCACATGCGGCAATCGTAGGTCATCTTATGGATTTGCCGATGGGTTATGTCAGAAGTTCCGCTAAGGACCACGGCCGCACTAACCAAATCGAGGGAAAGCTTTTGCCGGGACAGAAGGTTGTTGTAGTCGAAGATTTGATTTCAACGGCAGGCTCGGCAATCGACACGGTGAAGGTTCTCAGAGAAGCGGGAGCCGAGGTGCTCGGAGTTGCGAGCATTTTTACCTACGGCATGAAAAAAGGGCTTGACAGACTCGCAGAGAATAATGTAAAGAACGTAAGCCTGTGCAATCTGGATGCACTGGTTGAAATTGCGGCAGAAAGCGGATACATACAGCAGGCTGACAAAGAAAAGATTTTAAGGTTCAGAGATAACCCGTCCGATGAGGGATGGATGAAAGGAGATAAATAATGAAAGAAATTCGTAACCTGATTAACATCACAGATCTGACAGTTGAGGAAATTGACGAGCTGATAGCAGTTGCAGACGATATCGTAGCAAACCACAGCGAATATGAAAACATCTGTGCACACAAAAAGCTTGCAACCCTGTTCTTCGAGCCGAGTACCAGAACAAGACTCAGCTTTGAGGCAGCTATGCTCGAGCTCGGCGGAAGCGTTCTCGGCTTTTCCGAGGCAAAATCAAGCTCCGCTGCTAAGGGCGAAAGCGTAAGCGATACCGTGCGCACGGTAGGCTGTTATGCCGATATAATCGCAATGCGTCACCCGAAGGAGGGTGCTCCTATAGTTGCGGCACAGCGTACTACAGTACCTATCATAAACGGCGGAGACGGCGGACATTTCCATCCGACACAGACACTTACAGACCTGCTTACCATCAAGAGAAAGAAAGGCAGACTTTCCAATATGACAATCGGACTTTGCGGTGACCTTAAATTCGGCCGTACCGTACACTCACTCATAGAGGCAATGCTCCGCTACGAGGGTATTCGTTTCGTACTGATTTCACCGCAGGAGCTTGCAGTACCTGATTATGTAAAGGAAAAGATGGACGCAGCAGGAGCCGAATGGAAAGAGGTTGAGGCTTTGGAGGAGGCTATGCCTGAGCTTGATATCCTGTATATGACCAGAGTACAGAGAGAAAGATTCTTCAACGAAGAAGATTATATCAGACTTAAGGACAGCTACATACTTAACCTTGAAAAGCTTGCTACGGCTAAGGAAGACCTTACGATCATGCACCCGCTGCCTAGAGTAAACGAAATATCGGTAGAGGTTGACGACGATCCTCGTGCCTGCTACTTCTTCCAGGCACTTTGCGGCAAACATATCCGCATGGCGTTGATTTTGTTCCTGCTCGGAATCAAAAGAGCATAGGTTAAAGCTATAACTATTGGAAACGGAGGAAAAACATGAATATAGACGGTGTAAAAAACGGAATCGTTCTCGACCATATCAAGGCCGGAAAGAGCATGATGGTATACGAGCTTTTGGGACTCGACAAAATAGATAGCTGTGTTGCTGTAATTCAGAATGCGGACAGCGAAAAATACGGCAAAAAAGATATTATCAAGATTGACGACAGAATCGAGCTTGACCTTGATATTCTCGGATATATCGACAGCAATATTAC
>CAZQSP010000198.1:0-1625 GCA_964596085.1 uncultured Oscillospiraceae bacterium | reverse complement strand
ATTAAAAATAGCGAAAAAAATAACCCAATTGGATGCAAAAAAGACTCCGATTTTCAAGATTTCATAAGGGTTTGAGAAGATAAAAGGAGATAAAAATACGATGATTAAAGTGCTTTTCATCTGCCACGGCAGGTCAGTTGTACAATAAATCGGACTTTGGTAAACTGGGGCAAAGTGGGGCATAATGTACCGCAAACCCGCATGAATACTACGGTTTCGATTACTAAGGGTTGAGCCGGAGAGGGGATATAACCAAATAAACAGCCACTTTTCGTTAGTAGTAATCTACTACGAAGGGTGGCTGTTGTATGATTAAATTGCATTATTTCTTAATTCTAGATATTTGAAAAAGCCTTTGGTCAAATAGATTTTAGGCAGGGTATATTCTTCAGTGATTTTTTCCAAGAATTGAATGCTAGGCTCATCGGTAGCATGAAAACTCACCTTACCGTGATTGTCAAAGCGTATTATGTTTTCATCAAAAAGTTTATGATGGTTTTGGCATAACCAGATTCCATTTTCACCATTGATTGCGTGGTTAAATTTTTCATCAAACGATAGGGGTTGTTTTTTAATTAAACTTACAGGCCATATATGTGCACCTTGTATTATTTCTTGAATTTCGCAATGGCATAAAGCACAGTGTTTACTTCCGACTCTATCGAGTAAATGTACATTGTAGAGTGGTGAACGTAAATTGTCTTTGGCCTGGCATTCGTGTTTGTCAAGCTCAATGTCTGTAGAGACTAGAGTTACATTTCCCATTCTTTTTAGGGTTTTCGCACATGATTTTGGCATATGCTTCAACTTTTTCTCTATGACTTCATAAAAGGTTATATGCTGACCGTGGGATTTGGCTAAAACAGAAGCAGTATATCCTAGCATAGCGGCTGCATATTTGTTGGCGCCATATGTTTTTCCGTATATTTCGATTTCTTTGGATTTATCCTTTATAATATAAGAGGAGTTGTTTCCACGATTCTTTTTTGAATTAATCTTCCTTGAAGAAATCAAATCATCAATAGACGTGAAGGGTTGTATCTGTGTTGATAGTATCTCAGGATTTAAAAATGTAAAGCCAATAGTTTCCATTTGACGATAGGTTGCCATAAAATAGGGTGTTTCAAATTTTGAACCAGAACCCAAGAAGTAATAATATAAACTTTTACTATTAAGGTCACTTTGATAATATATATTGAATGCTGGGGCAGCGGTTTGCATAGCAGAATTTCTGCCTTTTGGTACACGAAGAGAAAGGCTTATAAATGATGTATGGTTGTTGTATTCAAGCGTTATAAGCCGTCCGACATTTCGAATATCCATGAATTCTACAGTATAATCATATAGACCAGTTATGCGGTAACAGATGTCTTTTAATATATTATCAGTTAGAAAATCACGCATATATTCACCAGTTCGTGTGGTTTGATTCATTATATTATTAATTACAAATTTGGGTTTACTCATGAAAAATCCTTTCTTTCGAATATACTTTTTATGCAGTTGCGTAACGCCTATTAATATAATTGATATAACTAGGTGTGACTAAGGTCGCAGGTAAATTGGCTACAGTTGTTACTGATTCAATATATTCTTCATCTTCATCTGATAAGTCAGTCCTATAT
>CAZQSP010000197.1:0-1630 GCA_964596085.1 uncultured Oscillospiraceae bacterium | reverse complement strand
ATAGGAGCGGAAATAACGGACATGAAGATATCCATAGCTGCAGGGCGCGCCCATCCGAAGCACACGGAGGGCGGAGATTTCAGGCAGGCAACCTACAGGGCCCTCCGCCAGGGGCTTCGGAAGGCGGAAAGCATTTTGCTGGAGCCGATGTATGCTTTCCGCCTACGGCTTCCGCAGGAAGCCGTAGGGCGCGCCCTCACAGACCTTACAAGGCTCGGTGCAAGGGCTGTGCTTGAGGAAGCAGAGCTGATTACAGGCACGGGGCCTGTGGCAACGCTCAGAGGTTACGCAAAGGAAGTGACAGCATACACAAAGGGCAAGGGATTTTTTGCGACTATGCCTGCAGGATATATGCCGTGTCACAATCAAGATGAGGTAAAGGCTGAGGCAGGATATTCTCCTGATTCAGATCTCGAGAATCCGACGGGCTCGGTATTTTGCGACCACGGCGGAGCCTTGTATGTCAACTGGGATGAGGTAGATGAGATGGCACATCTTGAGCCTGAGGTTTATGTTGATTCAAACGGCAAGGTCAGGGCAGCAGCCGATACCGAAAAAGCTGCGGAAAGTGAAAATTACCGAGGTTCGATGCATGGCAGCGGCAGAGGCAGCGGAGCTGCCGTAAGTGCGGGAAACGACGAGCTTGAGGCGATTTTCCTCAGAACCTACGGCAAAAGTAAGCGCGATGAGGCGATTCGTCGTGCGAACATGAGCCGTCAACCATACAGAGAGCAAAGGGTGACAACAAAAACAACGCTTGCCGCACAGCCACAGAACGTAAATAAAAACGCAGAAAAGCCTCTTTGGGTCATAGACGGATACAATGTAATCTTTGCGTGGGAGGAGCTTTCCGAGCTGGCAAAGCTCAATATTGATTCGGCACGAGAGGCACTCATAGATACGGTCGGAAATTACATGGGTTATCGAAACATAGATGCTGTAATCGTATTCGACGGATATCGCCTGTCCGGCAATCCCGGAGAAAAGACCACCTACGAAAAGGCAAATGCGAAATCGGGTGAGCTTCAGGTGGTATATACCCGTGAGGCACAGACCGCTGACAGATTCATAGAAAAGACCGTTTATGAATTTGGAAAAAAACGCCGGATAACAGTAGTGACCTCGGACAGGCCTGTTCAGATGGCAGCACTCGGCGACGGTGCGGCAAGAATGTCCGCAAGAGAATTTTATGCGGAAGTAAGAGAAACGAATGCCGACATAAGACTTAAGCTTTCGCAGCAGCAGAAAGAACGCAATCTGCCGTTCGCAGAGCTGACAGATGCCGAGAATCGGTGACAAAGCATAAATTACCAATACAAAACATTAAAAGAAAAATGGCTGTAACTTAATGACATATTTTGAAATACTGTACATAGTCATTATGATTATTGGATTAGTAATAGAAATCGGACATAAAAAAATAACCGCAGTAGTTGACGGCTCGACGGTTATTTTTTAATCGTACAGCAGAACCATTTTGAACGGTTCTCTCTCTTGGAGTTATAATAGCACAAACGCCGCTCAGGGTCAACGTTAAACGCAAGTTTTCACTCTATCCCGACTGCTTCCAGCAGTTTTTGAACATCAAGAGCACTTCTGCCAAAAGCTTTAATTTCAAGAAATTCATTAG
>CAZQSP010000196.1:0-1650 GCA_964596085.1 uncultured Oscillospiraceae bacterium | reverse complement strand
CTTACTGCCGTAGATGCTACCTGCGGTAACGGACACGACACGCTTTGGCTTGCAAGGCTGTGCGACAGGGTATATGCGTTCGACATACAGTCGAAGGCGATAGAAGCGACGGCACAGCTGCTTAGTGAGAGTAATGTATCATTTTGCCGAAGAGCTGCTGAGGAATGTGAGGCGAGCATCGAAAAGCAGGCATCGCAGGTATCTGTCGAGCTTATCTGCGACAGTCACGAAAATATGAAAAAATATGTTTCCAAGCAGGCGGCAGTTATAGTTTTCAACCTCGGTTATCTGCCCGGAGCGGACAAGTCGGTGACTACCACAGCGGACAGCACGATAGTGGCTCTTGAGAAAGCCCTGGATTTGCTCAGAATAAACGGACTTTTGTGTGTGAGCATATATTGGGGACATAATGAAGGCAAGGCAGAGAGAACGGCTGTACTCGAATGGGCAAAAAAGCTTGACAGCAGAGCATACCACTGCGTTCACACCGATATGCTCAATCAGCCGAGCTGCCCACCGGAAATACTGCTTGTTACAAAGAAAAATAAAATCCGCACATTCGTCCTTTGATTTGACTTGATTTATAATTAACACATCAAAATCAAGGAGGTTCATTATGACAGCATTATTTTATTTGTTCTTCTTTAAATCTAGCCTTTAGGTTATTAAAGCTTGAAGCAGCTGA
Organism: uncultured Oscillospiraceae bacterium; assembly: GCA_964596085.1. GTDB lineage: Bacteria > Bacillota > Clostridia > Peptostreptococcales > Anaerovoracaceae > CAG-238. The sequence continues at coordinate 965 of CAZQSP010000196.1, read as the reverse complement.
TACTTCATCGTGTGGAATAAATAAATACTTAAAAGCTTTATGTCCGTTAGCTGAATTGTATTTAGATGCCACCTCACAATATTTAATAGCTCTATCTTTTTTGGCCAACACATCCGGGTCGTTCATCTTGTTTTTTGCTTTAACTTCTACCAAGTAATACATATCTTGAGTTTCAACAATAAAATCAGGTTCGTAACGATGACCGCGATTATATGTAATGTTAAACTGACTGGGTGCAGGTCTTAACCAGCGTAGTACTTCAGGTGAGTTATCGCAGGCAAGAGCAAATAATCGTTCAGGATTACTGTCAAATTTATACGGCGTAGTGACGGATTTTTGTGCGCCATCATACACGATAGATTTGATGCTTCTATTTATTGGTTCTTCATTAATATTTGTCAAGCCAACACTAATATCAATTAAATAGTTATTAACAACTGTTTCAATTCCTTGCACGATTTCAACTATGCCATCGTAGGAAACTGCGAGATGCTGTAAAAGCTGGTCCTTAAATTTATTAATGATGTCTTTTCGATACATCAAACAGATATTTCTAACTTTCTCTTCTTCATACCTCGCTCTGTAATGCGTCAAGAATTGCATCACAATTTTTTGAATAAGCTCAGGACATTTTTCATAGTCAATTTCATTTACCTCACGTATTCCATCAACGAGAAATTTTTCGGGTTTGACAGAATCAAAATCAATAACGCTCCCTTTTACTACCTGTATATTTTCTCTGGAATCAAGAAGGTTCCTTATTAGAATATCATTTTCTATAGGAACATAAACCATAGAAGTCAAATCGAGGTCAAAGTCTTGAATTATGTATTTTTCATCTCCTAAAGCTTCAGTTTTGATTTTAGGAATATACATTGTGTTTTCTTCGATTTTTTGTATTTCATTATCGACAACACCCCACATAACTTCAATCATACGCTGAATATCGGTATTATCATTGTATC
>CAZQSP010000195.1:0-1651 GCA_964596085.1 uncultured Oscillospiraceae bacterium | reverse complement strand
CCATATCTCCTGCGGCTTTCAGACGCTGCTCCGTGTCCGCAGAAGCGACCACCTCAGCCTCCATAAAGGGCAAACTACGCTCCAAAAATTCTTGGCTGTCGCTGATGCCCTCCATAGCCTCCGCAGGGACGGCGAGCAGGTACTTGAACAGCTCAAGTGCCTTGTCCGAATCGTGCAGCCCATCCACAAAGAATACCGATGCTCGCCGTCCCCCTATCACAAGCCTCCGCTCGAGCAGATCAAAGCTCTCGTCGAGCGGAAGCTCACCCCTGAAAAGCTCCAAATAAAGCTCAAACGCTGTTTTGCCTTCGCCCTTTGCGCCGCAGCTTTTTTTCACCTCATCATTTTTATTTGTCATTTTTCCATCTCCGTTTTACAGTTTTTCTATATTTTTATTCTCTCAAAATCTTGCCATTTCATACTTTTACATATATAATAAATTGTCAAGACATTCGCAATAACTGTTGGAGGACAAGATATATGAATTACGAGAAATTGGCGGAGCTGCTGTTTCCGCATATTACAAAAACGCCCGACGATTACGAAAAGCTTTACCCTGCTCGCGAGCTGCCCGCAGGTGCCAAGGTAACCAGACTCGGTCCGAGCCCGACAGGCTTCATCCATTTGGGAAACCTTTACGGTGCCTTCGTTGACGAGCGACTGGCTCATCAGTCGGGTGGCAAATTTTTCCTCAGAATTGAGGACACTGACGACAAGAGATATGTAGAGGGGGCTGTTGAAACTATCATCAGCTCGCTGCGTTTCTTCGGCATCAATTTTGACGAGGGTGCCACGATGGAGGGCGATATCGGCAGCTACGGCGACTACACACAAAGTCACAGAGGAGAAATCTATCAGTGCTTTGCCAAAAAGCTCGTTTCCGAGGGACACGCTTACCCCTGCTTCCTCACCGAGGAGGAAATCGCAGAGATTCATACCAAGCAGGAAAGCGAAAAAGCAAATCCGGGAATCTACGGCAAGTGGGCACTTTCCAGAAATCTCAGCATGGAAGAAATCGAGCGCAAGCTGGCAGAGGGACTGCCGTATGTTATCAGACTGAAATCCGACGGTGACATGAGCCTCCCTGAGGATCAAATTCGCCGTTTCCAAGTTGAGGACGCAATCCGCGGTACACTGGATATGCCTTACAACGATCAGGATACGGTTATCCTCAAGGCGACCGGTATACCGACCTACCACTTTGCACACGTTATTGATGACCACCTTATGCGCACGACTCACGTAGTTCGCGGAGCAGAGTGGATTCCGTCACTTCCGATACACATAGAGCTGTTTGAAAAGCTCGGCTGGGAAGCTCCTGTATACTGCCACACGGCACAGCTTATGAAGCTCGATGAGGAAGGCAACAAGCGTAAGCTCTCCAAGCGTAAGGACCCTGAGCTTTCACTCGACTACTACAGAAACGAGGGCTACCATCCGGCTGCGGTTCGCGAATATCTGCTCACGATACTCAACTCGAACTTTGAGGAATGGCGTATCGCAAACCCTGATGCCGCTATAGACGAATTTTCCTTCACCACGGAAAAAATGAGCAATTCGGGTGCCCTCTTTGACCTCAACAAGCTAAATGACGTAAGCAAGGAGGTTCTTCTCAAAATTTCTGCCGCAGAGCTGTATGATTTCCTCAAGG
>CAZQSP010000194.1:0-1663 GCA_964596085.1 uncultured Oscillospiraceae bacterium | reverse complement strand
TGACGGAGTGAAGTACTATTCGAGGTACAGCGATATCTTGAAGGTGAAGGTATAGCGGGAGGTAGAAGAATGAATCGTAAATTGAAAAACAGACGAGCTTTTGCTGCCGCAGTGCTTTGTGTCGTATTGCTGCTTGCGTGTTTTTCCGGGGCTGCGTTTGCAGATAGCGGTGCAACTACAAAATCGGCAACAGTGCCGGTTGAGTTCAGCATAAGTGCTCCTCAGCTTTCCTTTGAGATCACGGAGTCAGTGAGTGCTTCCAATGATGGTAAGAGCAGCACGATAACATACACCGATCTTAAGATTCAGAACACCGGAGCTGCTAAGATAAAGGTAGATAGCATTGCTTTTACCGCCAATGCCGATGCGTTGATGGAGCTTGCTGATAAGAATCAGGATTTTGCCAATATGAGTGCTGACATAAGGCTGTTTTCTCTCGTTGCAAAGCACGGTACGGCTGAGGCTCAGACTGAGTATGATTTTGGCGGCAGCAGCGGTTCAACATACAATATTTCGCAATTAGTGCCAAAGAACAGTGAGCTCAAGGTAAGCTTTGAGGGTCAGACTGCGCCGTACACGGAAAATTTTAACGATAAGCTCGGGACCTTTGTGGTAACGGTAAGCAAGGCAGTATAGCCTTTGCATTGCATCGGGTGCAGCAGATAGCAAACTAGGAGAAAGATTATGAAATCGAAAAAAGGAATAATAAAAATTTGGTTCTGCCTGCTTCTTTCGTTGTCCTTGGTCGTATGCGGACTGTCGGTGGCTTATGCGCAGACCTTGGAGACTCCTGCCGCACCGCAGGGCTCGACGTTGGGTAATGAGGGTGTCGCTGCAGGAAATGCGGAAGGTGAGAGTGCAGGAGAAGGAGCAGGAGCAGGACAGGCTGCGGGTGAAGCCGGCGGCATGGGCGCTGCTACGGGTCAAAGCGGAAGTGAGGCAGCAGGAACGTTGGAAGGCTCGGCAACTGTCGGGGTCGGCGGAGCAGCCGGCGGTGAGGCATCGACTGCAACGAGCGGTATATCCGTGACAGGTGAAAATACGGGTGCAGTTCAGGGTCTGCTTGGTTCTCAGCCTCCTACAGCTAACGCAGCTGAGAACGGTGAGCTGCTTGGGGCGGCAAATACCGCTTCGACGATAGATATTACGGTACCGCAGAGTATAAGCTTTCGCAATTCAGGTCTGTCACCGACACTGCTGCGTATGAAGAACGACTTTACTATAACAAACAATAGCACAAGTCAGGCTGTGAGCATTACGAGTGTTGCAATCAGTGCACAGTCAGAGTATACAATCGTCGCAAACAGTACGGATTTTGAGAATATGGAAATGGATTCAAAGAAATTTTCTATGGTACTGAATTATGGCGGCAGTGAATACGACTGTATGAACGCAAACACTATACCGGTGATACCGATCGAAGGCAGCGGAAATGTAAGCTTGAATTTTTCGGGAAAGATTTCCAAGGTGAGCACAGAGTCAAATGTAAATTTTGCAAAGCTTACATTGACAATCGCTGCGGCGAGCAGCACGGAGGAGAATACAAACAGCACGGAGTCTGATACATAGAGTAATATGAAAAAGTGAGGGGAGCTGCTGCTGAGGCAGGCTCCCCTTTTTCGTCCGGCTTCCCTTGCTGCCCTGTGGATGCGGAGCAGGGCTC
>CAZQSP010000193.1:0-1665 GCA_964596085.1 uncultured Oscillospiraceae bacterium | reverse complement strand
ATTATACCGCCGCCGACCGCCACGGTAAGAGCAAGCACAAAGGCTCCGAATATATCCATATTTTTGCGTATTGCGGTCATAGCTCCGGAAACCGCAAATGCCGCAGCTCCAATCAGCTCAAGTACCAAAATAAAAATGTCCATCGCAAAGGTCCCCCTCAAGCCTTGTCAAATGCGGCGCGCACCGCTGCGGGATGCAAACCTCGTCGCAAAGGAGCAAAGCTGTAGATTTTTCGTTGAAAATATGATAAGATTTCTTTACAGTGAAAATTCTACTCCGCAGACGCGACAAAGTCAACGAAAATTCGCACAAGGGTCAGGCAAAGACAGGCACAAGGGCAGGGTGCGCGCGCAAGGCGGAGAAAAAAACACGAAGGAGAGGAGGCAGGCAGCTTGCCGCACGCAGAGTGCGTGCGCGGCAGACCGAAAGAAATATGAAGGCAAGGACGATAGAGACGGACAGACTGATAATCAGACCGTCGATATGGGAGGACATTGACAGCTTTTACGAGTGGGAAAAAAGACTCGAGGTCACAAAATTCTTCAGCATAAGAGCAGACCAGACGAGAGAGGATGTAATCAGAAAGTTTATTGCTGATGAGGACGATCCCAAGGCTCTGCAATTTACCCTTTGCCTGAAGGAGGAGGCAGGCCCGAGGCTGATCGGACGTATAGTTTTGGCAGACATAGAGGAGGGCTGGAAGGCAGAAATATGGAGAATCTATATAGCGGACCCGAGCCTGCGCAGCAGGGGGCTCGGAAAGGAAGCGATGCTTGCTGTGATGAGCTTCTGCTTTGGCGAGCTTGAGCTGAAGCGCCTGTACCTGGATCATTATACCGGAAACCCCGCTGCCAAGCTCTACCTGAGCCTGGGCTTCAAATACGAGGGAGTATTGCGACATAATTGCCGCAAGGACGGTGAGCTTTACGATGTGCACCTTATGTCGATGCTCTCGGACGAATATGAAGCGAAGTACGGCAAGTAAAGCGTGAGCAAAACAATGAGTAGTGAAAAAAGACAAAAAAATTTCGATTTATGATGAAAAAACACAAAAAAGCTGTTGACACACAAGCTTATATGTGGTAAACTCCAAATATCACTTCAGGAAAGGAGAAAAACAATGAACTTTATGGCAGTCATTATCAGCATTATACTCATTAGCATTATTCTACTGATCCTCGTCATTATGGGTCTTATCGGAAATAGTGCTTATTGCGTTGCGGGTAATGAACCGAGTTCGGAGTTTTCTTCCGGGAGCTGAGTATTTTCTCTACACAGACAGAGATGCTCAGTCAAACCACCCCAAGAGGAGATTACAGCCTGCAGGCAATGAGCCGGCAGGCTTTTTTGTTGCCGATGGCATAGGGCAGGGCGAGGCATAACCGTCACGGGAAGCGAGCCGGCCCAAACACTGAATCAGTAGTACAAAGAAAATGGAGGTAATTATTATGAAGATGAACAGCTTTATGAAGAAATTTGCGGCAGTATCCATGGCAGTCGTTATGACAGTAGCCTTTGCAGGCTGCGGCGGCGGTGAAGATGCGGGAAGTGCCGACGGCACAGCCAAATTTGTAATCGGCGGTATCGGACCTACAACAGGTGATGCGGCGGTTTACGGTCAGGGCGTTAAGAACGCTGCTGAAATGGCAGCCGAAGAAATCAACG
>CAZQSP010000192.1:0-1669 GCA_964596085.1 uncultured Oscillospiraceae bacterium | reverse complement strand
GCGCTATGACGAGGATAGCCGTTTGAATAAGTCTCAAGCAGCCAGAGTGGAATTCTTGACAACGGTTCGGTATATCGAGAAGTATTTGACTCCCGGCGTAAAGATCCTTGATGTGGGTGCCGGTGCAGGTGAGTACAGTTTTTACTTTGCCCGCAAGGGATATTCCGTATCCGCATTGGAGCTTGCAGATGCGAACATTGCTGCTTTCCGGGCGAAGATGACAGAACATGATCCCATCGACCTTGTTCAAGGCAATGCTCTAGATCTAAGCAGGTATGACAGTGAATCCTTCGATGTTGTCCTTCTCTTTGGCCCACTGTATCATCTGCACGAGGAAGCGGACAAGCTGCGGTGCATTGAAGAAGCTAAGCGGGTATGCAAGAAAGATGGAAAGATCTTCTTTGCATTTATCTCCAATGACATGGTAATTCTGACTATGCAGCAGCTCCACTCGGACTATCTTATTTCTGGTGACTACAACAAGGAAACCTTTCGGCTGGATGATTTTCCCTTTGTATTCCACACCCCGGCTCATTGCAGAGAACTTCTTGGCAAGGCCGGTATTCAGATCACCCATGAGGTTGCATCCGATGGTGCCAGCGAATTGCTGCAGGATCTCGTCAATGGTCTGGACGAGGCTTCCTATCAGCAGTACCTGCGGTATCACTTCTATATCTGTGAGAAACCAGAATTCCTGGGAATGAGCAACCATCTGCTTTTTGTTGGGCGATAAATAATTTAGACTCCGGAGTGTTATGCTCCGGAGTCTTTAACATTTATTAGAATTCCATTTCGAAGGCCAGCCATCTGGTTCCATAAGTGTCAAACAGGAACCTTGTACCATGCTGATTTTGAACGTAAAAATCGTGGATCTCATACCAACCAGTCAGCTCGTCCTGTAAAAATGAGTCTGGTGTGATGGGCTTGACCCAGATTGTTTTATATTTACCCAGATCCTCATGGGAAATGGGTTTGACAGCAGGGGAGTAGCCCATGGAATACGCTGGCGCTATCGCCCGCAGATTCATGGCTTCTGCCAGAACGATTTTGGACCCGTCCATGAAGATGATGTAGTCCTGAATGCCATTGACGATGCCCCAGCCTCGATTCTCATCCCATACTGGTTTTCCGTTTAAGGCACGTAGCGTTTCAGTTGCAATAACATCTTCTTTTCTGGGAATAGTCTCCACCGGTTCGTCACGACCGAGCAGATAGTCGGTAGAGACGCAATAAAGATCCGCAAGCTTACAAAGAGTATCAATAGAAGGAGACTTTGTGCCATTATCCCAATTGGTCACAGCTGGCTGAGATACGCCGATGCGCTTGGCGACTTCTAAAGTTGAAAGACCTGCCTTTTCGCGAGCTTCTCGAAATCGGTATGCCATCCAGAATCCCTCCTTAGTAGATTTAGTCATATTATAGCGAATGGTGCGAACAATATCAAGCACAAACGAAATCAGGTAGCTTCATTGCACTTTGACCTCCTAAATCGTGTAATCAGATAGTCCGTAAAGGTAGGCCTTGACGGACAAAAAAATGAGTATGATATTACACTGAAAAAGCGTTCATAAAGGTCCAATTTCATTATTCGGATATGTCCAGTAATCCAATAGACCTTTTCAGACGGATTGGAGGCAGATATGAAGAAGATGTACGGTTATGCCCGGGT
>CAZQSP010000191.1:0-1686 GCA_964596085.1 uncultured Oscillospiraceae bacterium | reverse complement strand
GTTAAAAAGTTTATAGAAAAGCACCAATTGGAAAAAGGTAATAAAGAAACCTATTTGGCCGCCAGAGAATATTACAATGCCCTACCAGAAAACAAAAAGGACAAACGAATGCTTTTTGCAATAATTCTTTACAGTTTTCAACAGCAAATTCGCTTTAACGGTAATTATGGTTTCAATAATACTGCTGGAATTCGATGGTTTAATGATTGCATTCTTGCAAAACTTATAAGTTTTAGCCGTGTAATCAAAGAAAAAAATATTTCATTTGTAAGTACAGATTATATCAATCTGTCAGAACAAATACCAATTGATGCCAATACTTTCCTTTATCTAGACCCACCATATAAACTAACCACTGGAAGTTATAATGATGGAAAACGTGGATTCAAAGGATGGGATGATCAATTGGAGCAAGAACTATTCAATTTCATAGATGAAATGACAGAACGTCATGTGCCTTGCATGCTCTCATATGTTCTTGAGCATAAAGGGACAACCAATACAACTCTTGAAGATTGGATAAATGTCAACAATTATACTTATATCCCATTGGGTGATATTATCGGAATATCCGGTCAACCTAGAAAGGAGATATTAATACTAAATTATGATATATAGAGAAATCCCAAAATTTATTATCAAACGCAACATGCAAAAATCTGCACAAACAGGTATTTACTTTGATTATTTAGTAACAGACCCTGTGATGGGACAAATATGCGTAGAAGTAACCGGAAGACACGATTATGAAGTGGAATTTGTAGAAAATGACTATGCAGATGAGTTTCTTGATGCCAAATACAATCAAGGCCGTCTCGCAATTTTGCAATATCATAATACTGCTACATATATTAGTTTTTCGGATGAAAAATGCGAAGGAAGAAACTCTGGAATTCAAAGCGTCCCAACGGCTTTTAATAGATTTTATTCTAATGCCTACGAAGATAAAGAACTATATTTTTATTTTCTTCCATGTACCGGAAATAACGCAACACCATATTACTTATTTATGTACAGACTTATGAAAACTGCTGGATTCAATTTTATTAATGTTCCACCATCTCTTGCCGGACAAATAACACCATTTACTTCAATTGATGATATCATTCGTGCAAGAAAGGAAAATGGCTATAGGAATTCCGGTAACAATGCAACATACATCATAAAAAATGCACCTCATGAATACGAGATTTTTGGGAAAACATATGGCGCAAATAAATATGATACTAGTCTGATTTGTTATGCAATAAGCAAATTGGCTCAACCAGAAGATAGCGTAACTCTTTATGAGTACAATGAACGAGATTTAAAAGAATTACCTGCTGCTAGCTTAGAAGTGCTCCGTTCAATGGGTAATATTAATATAGTAAATATTGATGACGAAATTGAGCGTCGAGAATTAGAAGAAAACGATAGTTTGCGTTCACCACGCTTTAATGCCCGTTTACTTGATAGACTTGGAGAACGACATTGTGTACTTTGCAATTGTGCTATATCAGAAATAATACAAGGTGCACATATATGGCCTGTTTCTAACATCAAACGCATGACAACTCTTTCACTTGACGAAAAACTTACATATGCAACCGATGGTGAAAACGGCCTATGGATGTGCCAAAATCATCATAAATTATTTGATTCTAACATTCTATTTTTATCTACTACCGGAGCAGTTTCATATAGGAC
>CAZQSP010000190.1:0-1691 GCA_964596085.1 uncultured Oscillospiraceae bacterium | reverse complement strand
CGCCGAGGTACTCGGCGGGGCGAGCCCCGCTGCCGTCTGCACAGAGCCGCCGCTGTTCACATCACTGCCCTGCGTTTCTCCTCTCCTATCGTCCTGCTTCCGGCTTGCCGCCGTATCCTTGCTTGCTGCCCTTTCGCCGTCTGTACCGAGCCTTGCCAAGCTCCCCAGGCAGCACATCAGCAGTGCCAAACACAGCAAGCCGCCGCAAATTTTCCTCATTCCCTTCATACTGACAATTCCGCTCCAACTCCAAATCCGTACCTAAGTACCCAATTAGGAAATAAAAAACTCCCATCAACATTTTACTGTCACATAGGAGTTTTTATTCGTATTCAAATGTATTTTACGCTTTGATTGTGTCCTTGCTCTTTCAGAACTCTATCTGCATCTGTCCGGCTGCCACGGAATCAGCATCGCTGCCCTGTCCGTCCACATCGAGCTCGTCATTCAGCACGCTCTCGATATCTTCTATATCCGGCAGCTCCTTTAGGCTCGCAAAGCCGAAATTTTTGAGGAAGGTGTCAGTAGTCCCGTAAAGCAGCGGTCTTCCGATAGCCGTCGAACGGCCGACCTCCTCGACCAGGTTTTTTTTCATCAGGCCCTCAACCACACGGTCGCACTTGATTCCACGGATTGCCTCCATCTCGCCCTTGGTCACCGGCTGCTTGTATGCGATGATAGCCAAAACCTCAAGTGCCGACTGCGAAAGCTTCTTTGCCTTTACCGGTGTGCAAAGCCTTCTCACATAATCCGCATTTTCCTCCCTGGTAACGAACTGAAATGCTCTGTTCACCTCACGGATTACGATTCCTCGTCCCTCCTGCTCGTACTCGGCTTGCAGCTCCCTAAAAAGCTCATAGGCATCTTCCTTTGTTATATTCAAAACATCAGCAGCCATCCTTGCCTCAAGCGGCTCACCCCAGGTGAACATCATCGACTCTATGGCTGACTTCATTGCTCTGTTTCCCGTCATCTGTTTTCATTTCCTTTCCAATCCTCAGCTATCATTTCACCTGCCGTAACCTCGATATCGCCATAGGCTGCCTGCTGCTCGACCCTGACCGCGCGAGCCTTTGCCATCTCAAGGAGGGACATAAAGGTTACCACGACATCATATCTGTCCTTCTTGTCGTGAATAAAATCCCGAAAGCTGAAGATATGACCGATTTTTGCTCTTACAGCGTTCAAAATCGAAGAAATCCGCTTCTCCATGCTTGCCCGCTCACGCTCTATCCTCGTGTAGTGCTTTCTCACTGCCTCAACCTTCTGTTTTTTCTGAATAAACATACTAAAGGCTGTCGCAAATTCTTTCAAATCAAGGCTGAGGTATTCGTCCGGATTTTCCAAATACTCCGAGATGTCCTCCTGCGGCTTCTCAAAAATGTTCATGCTGCGTTCTTCTCTTGCCTCAAGCATAGCGGCGATGCCCTTGAAACGCTTATACTCGATGAGTCTTTCAACAAGCTCGCTTCTCGGATCCTCATCAACAACCGTCTCACCGTCCTCGCTCACCCTCGGCAGTATCATCTTTGATTTTATTTCAATAAGCGTGGAGGCAAGCACCATAAATTCTGATGCAAGTGCGACATCGCGCTCCTCCATTGCCTTGATGTATGCCAAATATTGATTTGTAATCTCGCTGATTCTGATATCGTAAATGCTCATCTCCGCATTTTCTATCAGATATACCA
>CAZQSP010000189.1:0-1701 GCA_964596085.1 uncultured Oscillospiraceae bacterium | reverse complement strand
GTAAGAGGTTCCGTAATGAACCCTAACGATCACCCACACGGCGGTGGTGAAGGCAGAGCTCCTGTCGGCCGTAAGAGTCCGGTTACTCCTTGGGGTAAGCCTGCACTCGGATATAAGACAAGAAAGAAGAACAAAGCTTCAAATCAATATATCGTAAAGAGAAGAAATGAAAAATAATAGGAAGGAGCAAAGATAATGGGTAGATCACTTAAAAAGGGTCCTTTCGTAAATGCGAAGCTGCTCAAGGCTATCGAAGAGCTGAACGCAGCTAACGAAAAGAAAGTTATCAAAACATGGTCAAGACCATCAACAATATTCCCGCAGATGGTGGGACACACTATCGCAGTGCACGACGGTAAGAAACATGTTCCTGTATATATCACAGAAGACATGGTAGGACACAGACTTGGAGAATTTGCTCCTACGAGAAACTACAGAGGTCACGCTGCTGACAAATCATCAAAGGTTAAGAAATAAGAAAGGAGAACATGAAAAATGGAAGCAAAAGCAGTTGCTAAATATGTAAGAATGTCTCCTATCAAGCTGAAGCCTGTTACTGACTTAGTAAGAGGCAAGGACTTAAACGAGGCATTGAACATCTTAAAGTTCACCCCGGGCAAAGGTTCAGAAATCGTAGAAAAGGTTGTTAAATCGGCAGCAGCAAACGCTGAAAACAATTTCGACATGAATCCGGACAATTTATATGTTGCAGAAGTATATGCCAACCAGGGCCCAACCATGAAAAGATGGAGAGCCGGCTCCCAAGGCAGAGCATCAATCATCTTAAAGAGATCAAGCCACGTTGGCGTAACTCTTAGAGAGAAAGAATAGGAGGTTCACGAATGGGTCAGAAAGTAAGTCCACATGGTTTAAGAGTGGGCGTTATACAGGACTGGGATTCCAAATGGTATGCAGATAAGAAGAGCTTTGCGGATTACCTTGCAGAGGACAACAAGGTAAGAGAATACGTAAAGAAAAAATTATATGTTGCAGGAGTTTCAAAGGTTCTTATTGAAAGAGCAGCAGAAAATAAAATCAGAGTTATCGTTCTTACGGCTAAGCCGGGTATGGTAATCGGAAGATCCGGAGACGGAATCGAGGTTCTCAAGGCTGACATCAAGAAGATGACAGGCAAGGAAGTGGAAATCTCCATTGAAGAAGTAAGAAGATCCGAATTGGATGCACAGCTCACAGCAGAAAGCATCGCTCAGGCTCTCGAAAGACGTGTTTCCTTCAGAAGAGCTATGAAGCAGGCAATCGGCAGAACGATGAAGTCGGGCGCAAAGGGTATCAAGGTGCTTTGCTCCGGAAGACTCGGCGGAGCTGAAATTGCAAGAAGCGAAAAGTACAGCGAAGGAAATGTTCCTCTGCACACACTGAGAGCTGACATCGACTACGGTTTTGCGGAAGCAGACACGACATACGGAAAGATCGGCGTTAAGGTTTGGATCAACCACGGCGAGATTCTCGACAAGGGTCTGAAGAGTGCAATCCGCGAGGAAAAGCGCGACAAGAGAGACAGAAAGCCGAGAAAAGACGGTGAGAGACGTGACAGACGTGATCGCCGCGACGGTGACAGACGTGACAGACGTGACAGAAACGACCGTCAGGAAGCACCTAAGGCTATGAACCCAAGAGTAAGAAAGACTCCGAAGGTTGAAGCAAAACCACAGGTTGAAGAACAGGCTCCTGTTACTGAAG
>CAZQSP010000188.1:0-1722 GCA_964596085.1 uncultured Oscillospiraceae bacterium | reverse complement strand
ACCCCGATGTGATAAACAATCAGCCGCTTTGGCAGAAGCACATCAAGGAAATGGGTGAAATGGAGCCGATTGTAAACAAATACAGGGAGTATAAAAAAGCCAAGGAGAGCGTAGCTGAGGCAAAGGAAATGCTTGAGATGGGTGACGAGGAGCTTCGCGAGCTGGCAAAGATGGAAATTGCCGAGTACGAGGACGAAATTCCGAGGATGGAGGATGAGCTGAAAATCCTGCTTCTTCCGAAGGATCCCAACGATGATAAGAACGTTATCCTTGAGGTAAGAGCCGGAACAGGCGGAGAGGAAGCGGCACTGTTCGCTCAGGATCTTCTGCGTATGTATTTGAGGTATGCGGAGCGTCGCGGCTGGAAATCAGAGATTATGGATATGAATGCTACCGACATAGGCGGTGTCAAGGAAGTCAGCGTGCTGATAAAGGGTAAGGGAGCATATTCCAGACTGAAATACGAGTCCGGCACACACCGAGTTCAGCGAGTTCCCGATACGGAAAGCTCCGGCAGAATTCACACATCTGCCGCAACAGTTGCGGTTTTGCCTGAGGTCGATGATGTTGAGGTTGAAATCAATCCGAACGATGTCAGAGTCGATGTATACCGGTCCTCCGGCAACGGTGGTCAGTGCGTAAATACGACAGACTCGGCGGTTCGTCTGACACACATTCCTACAGGCCTTGTTGTAACCTGCCAGGACGAAAAGTCGCAGATAAAGAACAAGGATAAAGCGTTTAAGGTTCTCAGATCCAGACTTTACGATATGAAGCTCCGCGAGCAGAATGCGGAGATTTCGGCGGAACGCCGCAGTCAGGTAGGCAGCGGTGACAGAAGCGAAAGAATCAGAACCTATAACTTCCCGCAGGGCAGAATCACAGATCACAGAATCGGTTTGACCATATACAAGCTTGACAGCTTCCTTGATGGAGAAATAGACGATGTTATCGACGGACTTATAACGAGCGATCAGGCAGAAAAGATGAAGAATTTCTGATGCAAGCTTCGCTCCGGCGAGCCTTCGCCGGCATAGATATACTCGGAGCACAATATGAATACAAGAATTTTCGGGACAAGTGAAAAGGAGATAAGACAGGCAGCTGAGATAATTCGCAGGGGCGGACTCATTGCCTTCCCTACGGAAACGGTATACGGCTTGGGTGCGGATGCACTCAATGCCGAGGCAGTCGGCAAGGTATATGCAGCCAAGGGCAGACCCTCCGACAATCCTATGATAGTGCACATATCGTCTAAAGACGATATGCAAAAGCTGACAGATGGGATTACAGGCGATGTAAAAGCTCTGATGGAGGCATTTTGGCCGGGTCCGCTGACGATGGTGGTGCCGGCAAGGGATATCATACCCAAGGTGACGACAGGCGGACTTGATACGGTGGGAATACGTATGCCGAGCAGTCCCGTAGCCGCTGCACTTATCAGAGAATCGGGAGTGCCTATTGCAGCACCCAGCGCCAATCTCTCGGGAAAACCCAGTCCAACAGCATATATACACGTTAAGGATGATTTGGACGGCAGGATAGACGGCATTATCGCAGGTGAGGACTGCGATGCAGGAATAGAGTCAACGGTTATCGACATGACCGAGGACACACCGACGGTGCTCAGACCCGGGATCATAACTGCGGAGCAGCTTTCTGCGGCGCTCGGCAAGCCTGTAGGAATAGACCCTGCACTGCTTGAAAAACCGGATATCTTCA
>CAZQSP010000187.1:0-1739 GCA_964596085.1 uncultured Oscillospiraceae bacterium | reverse complement strand
AAAGCAGGCTATCGTCATCATGTCTGCGGACAACGGCGTTGTGTCCGAGGGAGTTGCCTCGGCTCCTCAGTCTGTCACTCTTTCACAGACCATAAACTTTACTCGCCACTTTACGGGCGTAAGCTCACTGTCGCAATACTTCGGCATTGATTTGCTGGTTTGCGATGTGGGTGTGAAGCTTGACATCCCACCTGCCTTGTACACGGACAAAATGGAATTTATCGACGGTAGCGAAAAGGAGCACGGCAAGCTCGCCGGAAAAATTGTCAATCGCTCGCTGGCGCGCGGTACCGCCAATCTTGCGCAGGGTTCTGCCATGAGTCAAGAACAAGCTCTGAAGGCTTTTATGGTCGGAATTGAGGCTGCAAAGGCAATCAAGGACGGCGGATACAGCATTTTCGGTGTGGGCGAAATGGGTATAGGCAACACCACCACAAGTGCCTGTGTTTTGGCAGCTCTCTGCGGCAAATCAGGCGCTGAGGTTGTCGGACGAGGCGGCGGTCTGAACGACGAAGGCCTTGCGAAAAAAATCCGCATCGTAGACGAAGCAATCGAAGGTCTTGATCCCGACGATGTACTCGGTATTCTTGCCAAGGTCGGCGGTTTCGACATCTGTGCCATGGTAGGTGCCTTTGTCGGCGCGGCATACTACAGACTGCCGGTCGTTATAGATGGCTACATTTCCGCTGTTGCAGCACTCGCTGCTTCACGCCTTGCACCCAAGTCGGTGAACTTTATGTTCGGCTCTCACCAAAGCACTGAGCCGGGCTACTTGATTGCAATGAATGCGCTTGGCATCAAACCGTTCTTTAATCTCGGTATGCGCCTGGGCGAGGGCAGCGGCTGCCCTATCAGCTTCAAAATCATCGAAGCTGCCTGCGCTGCTATGAACGGTATGGCAACCTTCGCAGAAGGCTCCATAGATGCCGATTATCTTGACGAGGGCAAGAAAGGAAACTTCTTTTAGTTATGAATATTTTTATCAGCGGCGGCTGCAAAAACGGTAAATCCTATCACGCTCAGGAGCTGGCTCGCAGCATGGCTCAGGAAAAAAACGAGCCCTTGTATTATCTGGCTACCATGATTCCCTGTGACGAGGAGGATGAGGCAAGAATCGCAAGGCATCTTTCGGAGCGTGAGGGCTGGGGCTTTGACACAATCGAGCAGGGGCTGAATATCTGCGATGCCTTGACGGGAAAAACCGCTTCCGGTGCCGAGGTTTCATGCGACGGAGTTTTTCTCCTTGACAGCGTTACGGCACTTTTGTCCAATGAGATGTTTCGTGCTGACGGAACAATGGATTTAGCTGCACCTCAGCGGCTGGCAGAGGAGCTTTCCCGTTTTGCAAGTAAAACCGGAAGCACGGTCTTTGTTTCCGACTATATATATTCCGATGCCGATTGTTTCGACGAATATACCGAGGCATATAGGCAGGGGCTTGCACTACTTGACAGAACCTTGGCAAAGCTTTGCGAGCAGGTTGTCGAGGTTTCCTATGGATTTAAACACTTATACAAATAAATATAAAATTTGAGATTTTCTGCTTAAACTCCGTTTTGCGAATGTTTTGCAGGAATTTCATAGAAAGGAATCGCTCCGCTTATCTTAATTTTCTTCAAAATCGGTTCTACGGAGCAAATATAACAGATGAAAAAATATCTTACGGCTTTTCTTATGGCATGGGGCAATTTCTGCTCACTGCCTTGTCCCGTCAAGCGTTGGGACAGCAATCACACAAG